>CAZPNQ010000015.1:0-47608 GCA_964587955.1 uncultured Nitrospira sp. | reverse complement strand
AGGGAGTTGCCTGAGAAAGAGCAAACTGTTATTGTGTCACGGTTCGGGCTCGACGGAGACGAAGCGAAGACGCTTGAGGAAATCGGCCGTAGCATGGGGCTGACTCGTGAGCGCGTCCGACAGATCGAGATGGCCGCGCTGGTTCGGCTTCGCAGCACCATCGAGCGAAAAACTATGACACAGGCAGACTTGCTCTAATCCCGTGACCTCCGTCAACTATCAAGCACTCATTCGAGAAGTACCGGACTTTCCAAAGCCCGGTATTCTTTTTTATGACATCACCACTCTTCTGAAGAACCCCCTTGCAGTGCGGAGTCTTGCCGACCAATTGACGAAGCGGTATGAGGATCGGAAGATCACCAAGGTTGTAGGGATTGAGTCCCGGGGGTTTATTTTTGGCGGGATTCTTGCCGCGCGTCTGGGTGCTGGATTTGTCCCCGTTCGCAAGCCTGGAAAGCTTCCCGCTGATTGTTATGAAGTAAAATATAGCCTTGAGTATGGACATAACAGTCTTGCCGTACACCGTGATGCCATCGAAATCGGAGAGCATGTACTGATTGTCGACGATCTGTTGGCAACCGGAGGAACGGCGGAAGCGACGGTCCATCTTGTTCGTCAGCTGGGTGGTACGATTGTCGGGCTCGATTTTCTGGTTGAGCTCAAGAGTTTGAAGGGACGCGACAAGCTCGCAGGTTACGATGTTCACTCGACCATCATCTATCCTTAGGAACTCAAGGTATCCATCACCTCTTGTTCAAGAGGCATAGGGCGTGATATAGAAACCGGAATTTTTGACCCTCCAACCCTTATTCTATTTCTGGAGTGGACTCTCCTATGACAACAAAGACGCAGGCGAAGAAAAAAGGCGAGGCAAAGACGAAATCTGCGGCGGCTGTGGTCAAGAAACCTCAGCCGGTGATTGCAGGAACGGCTTCGACACCCAAAGCGACCTCCGAAGTCGAAAGAGAGATACCTCTCCGGCCTAAGGAAACGGCAAAGGAGCGGGAGATTCGCGAACGAAGGCAGGAAGTCCTTCACAAGATGCTTCTAGGCAAACGCCAAGAAATTATTAAGGAGATTGAGGAGAGTCTGGGGCAATCCTTGACCGAAGATCAGCAGCGGCGTCTGGAGTCAGCGCGTGATGTCGGCGACCAGGCTTTAATGGATCTTGAGCGTGAACTCGGTATTTCGTTGATGGAGATGCGTAACCGTCGACGGCAGTCGATCGACGAAGCCCTCACCCGCCTACACGAAGGAACGTACGGGATTTGCGCCGAATGTGGGATTGAGATAAGCGAGAAGCGTCTCCAGGCTGTTCCCTTCGCCAAACTGTGTGTGGAGTGTCAATCGCGCGCGGAACTGTTGGAGAAAATCGAACGCGAAGAAGATCGCGACTAACTTCAACGGTCTTCTCCTTCTTCACGCTCCATCGTTCCCATCCCCAACATGAATGGGCAGACTTCAGAACGAGCAGTCGTTCTTGCCAGTGGCGGGCTGGACTCCACGGTGACGGCGGCCCTTGCGCTGCGCGAGGGGTACGCGCTGCATTTCCTCACTATTGCCTATCAACAGCGTCATGCTGTGGAGATTCAGCGATCGAAACAGGTGGCGGCGGCTCTCGGAGTTCACCAGCATGTGGTCGTCGACATCGATTTGAGAGCGATCGGGGGATCCGCCCTGACGGACGACATGGTGGTGCCGAGGCATCGGACTGATGCTGAGCGGAACCGGGATGTGCCTATTACCTACGTGCCGGGCCGTAACCTGATTTTTCTGTCGTTAGCGGCGGCTCAGGCAGAAGTGCTCGGAGCGTCGATCGTCTATTTTGGAGCAAATGTGATCGACTACTCTGGATACCCTGATTGCCGCCAAGAATTCATCCAGGCAGTAGAAGCGGCACTTCGAGTGGGAACAAAAACAGGCATGCAGGGCAAGGGTATCGAGATTCGAGCACCGCTGCTCCGGATGACCAAAGCTGAAATCATAAGGCTTGGCCTGACACTGAACGTTCCATTTCATCTTACGCATAGTTGTTATGATCCCATCGGGGCGATTGCCTGTGGGGAGTGCGACAGCTGTCAGATTCGCAAACGTGGATTTGCAGAAGTGGGAGTTGTAGATCCGATTCAGTATGCGGTATGTTGAGCCAATAGTTCGAGTCGGGACAGACGGTGAACTCCTATGAAGTCATCACGAATACTGTGGGTAAGCCTTACGACATTGATCGTTAGTGTCACTCCCGCGTGCAGCCAAAATGGAGTGGAGCCACAAGGAACTGGCCCGGCAACCTATGCTCCGGCCGAGTTTCGCGAAGGCGAGCAGAAGTTCAACGCCAACTGTTCAACTTGCCACGGCGCGGGCGGTGTCGGCACCGCCAAAGGCCCACCGTTTCTTCACAAAGTCTATGAGCCGAACCATCACGGCGACCCGGCGTTTCAGCGAGCAGCAGCCAACGGAGTAAAAGCTCATCATTGGCAATTCGGTGACATGCCCAAGATCGACGCCGTGAAACCAGAGGACGTAGATCAAATCGTGAAATACGTTCGTTGGCTCCAGAAGCAAGCGGGAATTTTCTAGTTTGCTGCTTTTTGACTTCTCCTCTTTCACCTCATCTATTCATCGTCTCGTCCGTTAAAAATGAGAATGCGTGATTGTTCTGCTGGTTGTATTTAGCGATAACGTTGTTCCCTAAGTCCGGTTTCATCATGATATCTTTTCTTGTGGTGGACTTATCGATATGCAGAACGACCGTCTCTCCCGTTTCCCGGTCCTTCACCGATACGTTCCAGGTTTGTGAGGACTGTTCGTCGACATTCATCACCTTCCCTCTAATGATCTTGCCTGGTCTCACATCGGGCTTGTCATAGACATCTCGGTCGACGGACAGAGCGAATGTAGACAAACTTAGACTGAATACCACGGTCAAAAACGCTAGTCCTGTTCCCTTTGACAGAGCGCGCATAATCGGACCTCCTTAGTCATTCCTGCCAATCTTTAAAAGAATTTACTGGGCGCAGTGCGTTTCCGAAGCTGGAAGAGTCACTAGTTTTATGAAAGGGTGAGTGCTAGGGAAGTAGCGAGTCGTGTCCGCATAGCGACCACTCTATTTTGTGCATATTTAAATACAGCGACGATGCCTTAGACGTACGCTAGGGAGTATAAAAATGTGGAACTATGTGAGTTCGATAGCTGGTCTTTTAGGATTGAAGTTGCTATTCACGGGGTCATAGACGAAGAGAGACTAAATCGTCATCGTCGCTGAGGCATCCACTTTTTCGCTCGGTCTTCCGCTTCGGCAATCTGTTCTGGCGTCATTCGCGTGGCAACGGCGTCGCGAGATTCGGCGGCGCGTTTTTCACCGTAGGCGACCGATAGGCTGTACCACTTATGGGCTTCAACAAGGCTCTGGGGTACAGCCCGCCCTCGTTCATGCATCATTCCCACCTTCGCGAAGGCCAGCGCATTGCGTTGCTCCGCGGCCTTCTGAAACCAGAACAATGCCATGTAGTCACTATAGGGCGCGCCCCTTCCAAGAGAATACAGGGTTCCAAGGTTGACTTGTGCGTCTGCATGTCCCTGATCGGCGGCCTTTTTAAACCAATCCTTTGCCTCCAGGTAGTTTTGTGGAAGACCACGCCCTTCGCTATACAGCAAACCCAATTCATTTTGAGCATTGACGTCACCGGCCTGAGCATGTTTGAGGACATCGCTGACAGTCGGTCCGCCGATGAGAGGTTGTGGCGGGGCAAGTGGCGGGGTAATACAGCTTGACGCGAGAACGGACACGAAGAGGCATCCGAGAAGCGGTACATGCTGATCGCGTAGCCGGTAAGCCATTCAGACGATTGTTAACATGATGGATATTTATTAGCGATTAGTGCGCCCAAGACAAACATCCTACGCAGTGAGAGCGCGTGACTTCAAGCATGAAGTGCGCGGCGGACAGTTGGACCCCTCAAGGCTGCCGCCCCACCTATCTATATCCGGCCTAATTCGGGATGCCATACGAGTAAGACGGCTTTAGGAACACAGCCTAGGTTGATGATTCCGCGATATCCAGTGCCTATTGAAGAGGCTCTTGTTGTTGAACGGAGTCTTGCGCCTTGGATTTCCAATTCCGTGCGAGAAATTGTGCCTGTGCGATTTGAGTCGGCGTCATGTTCGTGGCCAGACGATCTCGCCATTTTGCTCCGGCTTCATGGCCGTTAGCCGCGGCCAAGTTATACCACTGGTAGGCTTGAACGACATCCTTGGGAACTCCACGAGCCTTCTCATAATAGGTGGCAATTATGAACATGGCGGGGCCATGCCCTTGATCCGCGGCCAGGCGGCACCACCGTAAGGCTTCCTGATAATCCTGAGGCATCCCGCGACCAATGTCCGATAGCACGCAAAGTCGATAGAAGGCACCGACATGTCGCTGGAAGGCTGCCATTCGGTACCATCGAACGGCTTCCCTATGGTCTTTCGGCAAGGCATTCTCATATCGCATTCCCAGATTGTACTGATCTTCGGCGCTCCCTTGTTCTGCGGCTGGCTGTAACTCATCGATCCGCGACACCGTGTCCCGCACGTCGACGTAAGGGGATTTGGGCGGATCGATGCATCCTGACAGAGCACTGAGAATTGTGAGCGCGATGAAACATTGCACGAAGGTCTTCATGATCGTTTCTCCTGTCAACCTATAGACTGTCATTCGACTCTCAAAAAGCATGCCTGGCCCTGCTCACTGTATCATGTCTGGCATGCCCCATCGAACAGTGACCGAATTACGTTGATGGCAAACCAACCGATAACCCGGTATCCCCCGACATTCTTTTAGTACCCCTGACCACATTTACGCCTCCCACGCACAAGGTATCGAAGGTGGGGGCACGATTGATTTGACCTTGAACTCGGTCCACGGAGTTGGCGGATTGTCGTTCCACTTCTAAAATGTTCATGGAGCGGGAGCATTGGATTGCGTAACCAATGCTCCCGCCGTAGTGTCCTTCCCCTTTATCCTCCGACACGTTTCTATTACGATTGACACCTTTTGCGGAGAGTCGTAGCCTGTCGGGCTATAGCCTGCCATATCTGAATGATGTCTTTCAGGTGGTTATTCTTATGAATTCGAGAATAGTGCGTCTCAAAGTTTTTGGGAGACTCTTGACGAGATCCTACTTTGCAGTTGCTCTCATCATCTTGCTCGCAGTACCGGCTCAGGCACAGCAAGAGTTTTCGCCTAGAACGGTCGAGAAGGGGGTGCTTCTGGTAGCTCATCCCTCGCTGAATGATCCCAACTTCCACCAAACCGTCCTCCTCATCATCGAACACGGACGAGGGGGGACAGTCGGCCTCATTCTAAACCGTCCCACGAACGTGCTCTTGTCCGAAGCCTTGCCGGATTTTACCGTACTGAAGCGAACCAACTACCGATTGTTTGGCGGTGGGCCGGTCGGGCAAACGCAGCTAGTCCTGTTATTCCGGCTTACCCAACTGTTGCCTGATACGCGTCGGATTATCGCCGGAGCCTATATAGGTACACCTCGGGTCCTAGAACACATCATGACGCAGCCGAAACCAAACGAGACCTTTCGAGCGTTTTCCGGATTTGCGGGATGGGCACCAGGACAGCTCGAACGTGAAATGCTCGAAGGAGCATGGGGCATTTTACCGTCAGATGCGATCAGTATCTTCGACAAAGACCCCGCCGTGCTCTGGTCTGACAGCATCAGCCGGCTTCAAGCCCCTAAGACCATCTCCCGCTGAGTGTTTTGCTAAGTCAGACAAGGATTAAAGAATCTCTATCGTACAAACATTCTCAAACATTGAATCAGTACCAAGCCTTTCACCTTATGACACAGACCCTCATTCTCGCCTATACTACTAACCAGTAGCCTGTACTCAAATCCATGCAGAGGTCTCAAGGGGTAGTCCCAGTTTACACAGCGGTCCTTATCATTATGAATAAACCGGTTACGAGTCGCCCAGATTCTCATGACCTTACACCCGAACAAGGACTGTTCTAGAATCACAAGACTCGCTGACAGTAAGTGAATGTTTTGTGACGGAGGTAGAGATGCAACGTCACATATCGGGAACCACAGCGCTTCGCGCCAAATTACGGGACACCTGGCTGCATGACCTCGTCGTCCACTATCGGGCCATCAGACGTCGAGTGATGCGTCGGTCAGATGGCGAGGCCTACCTATTGCGCGAATATTCGAGGGTCCATGGCAAACCGCTCAATCTGACGAAGCCTCAGACGTTTACGGAGAAGTTGTTCTGGCGCATGATTATCTGGAACCGGGGAGACATGCCTTCGCGGTTTCGAGAGCTGGCCGATAAGTATGCGGTGCGAGCTTATGTGGCGAGCAGAGTAGGCGAGGAGTATCTCATCAAGCTCTTATGGCAGGGAGACGATCCACGTGCGATTCCGTTTGACCGGCTGCCGACGGAGTACGTGATCAAGCCGAATCACTCAAGCGGACACGTAATCATAGTCAGAGGCGAGGTGGATCGCCAGGAGATTATCCGCCAAGTGTCGGGCTGGTTGGGCCAAGATCATTACTGGGAGGGACGTGAGTATCAATATTATGGCATTAAACCTAGGATTGTGATTGAAGAATATTTGGAAAACCAGAGTGATTTTGGTCCTCTTGACTACAGGTTTTGGTGTTTTGGAGGAGTTCCAGCACTCATCCAGGTGGACAATCATGCTCACGATATCAACTCGTTTTTTGATGCCCAATGGAACCAAGTGGATTGCTACTATCACAATAAAAAGAACCCGACTCGGCCTCCCATTGCAAAGCCTAAGTACTTGGAACAAATGCTTGAACTGGCAAGCAGACTGTCTCAGAACATCGGTTACGTTCGCGTCGATTTGTACAACATCAATGGGCGGATATATTACGGCGAATTAACCCTAACCCCGGTGGCAGGGAATTTTAAATTTATTCCGGACCATTGGGATTTAAAACTCGGGGAGAAGTGGGACTTGGTACTGGACTGCTGAACCCGATTCTTGATCGCTCATCTGCTGACTCATAGCACCAACTACGGTATATATCTAGTACTGAGCCGACCATTAAACATGCGTAGTGCCTCAAGCGGCGTAGCGGACAAGTGGTTCGCGAAACGAGTTAATAATCATCTGTTGCTGCTTCTGACACCTGTAGTGCTCCCCTCAACGATTTCTCTTGCTATTCTTCCTACTATTGTCCTCGGTAGGAGCACAGGCTTTTTTGTTACATCTCTGAATACTGCTTTTGTCATTCTGTTGAAACCAATACAGTCCAGAATTATCAAATCCGCTTTAAGCTTCTTAAACTTGTTTGCTATTTCGATTATCTCCTTCTCTGTTCCTGTATAAGGTGAAAGTGCTTCCACAACCACAGAAAAACCAGTACCATCCCATTTCCTTTTCGTTGTCTGAATTTGATCAAGAGAAGGAATTATTACACCCAACCTCTCCCCTTTCTTTAATATAGCTTTGACCATGCTCCGCAATATTTTATCCGGTCGCAGCAGTATCCTCCTGGATTCAATGTTTGGAAAATCTTCTGTGCATAAAAGGATTGAGATTTCTACTCCTTTGGCTTCAAGTTCCAATATGCAGTTTTTCAATCTGGTTATTATGTGCTTTTTAGTAATTTTAACTTCTGTTCCATCTTTCATCCTTGTTATAAGAATAGGACTAGGTGGTCCTGGATGAAAATCGTTTACTTCTTTCAGACTGAGCCCATCCAGTGCACCCCTCTCAACGATCTCAACTTCGTGTCCTAAAATCTCTCGAATTTCAGGAACGATATCATTTCTGGGAGATTGCCCAATTGTTAACGCTCCTATTTTCACTGATTCCCCCAATTTCTCCCCAATAGTCTGGGAAATGTTCGTGGGACCTAAAAACCTCACGAGTTTTTTAACTTTTCATTCCTTTTAGCTTCCTCTGGGCTTCTTATAAAACTCCACGGCTTCACTGACCAGCGCCAGCTCACCTGAGGTTTTGAGAGTGTCAGCAAGGCAGCTGTTTCGGCAATGCGACGACTATGCTGACACAAGGAGGACGGGTAGTCTGTCGGGATCTTACGGAGAAGACTGAGGAGGGAGCAGCCGACTCAAGCTCTCGATATAATTAACTCCCTCTACATTTCTTTCATGCAGAAATTGGGTTTCTCTACTGTAATATTGGCTGATATATTTTTTCATTAAATTGTGGCGGAAGGGCCTGCTTAGTAATGCCCATCATTATCTGGATATATGTTTTTATAATTGGCAAAATTTGCTGCATTGCTTGTATTAAATGCCTTCTTTTTTGTTCTAATGGGATATCGCTATCTTCAATTTGCCGGGCTTGTATTATGAAATCACTGATATTGGAATCAAAAGATAATTGGACGGCATGCCCAAACACCATATTGTCTCTTAATGGGAAAAGAGTTGGTCTTGTAATGGACAGATCCATCTCATGAACTGAAATGCCATGCATGTGTTTAATCGTTTGTTCATCTTCCTTTTGTAATTGAGCCAATGTCATCTTTTCAGTATTTGCCTGGTGCGCATAATCAATAATCTCATTAGTTAGTTCGTTTGCTAGGATTTGTAGCAAATCAGAATGTCTCCCCTCCATCGGTAAACTTATCCTAATCATTTCACCATCAGCTTCAACGGTTAATTCACCACTCAGCCTTTTGAAAAATTCGACACAGCAAGACGCATTTGCCACTTGACTTCTCTTGCCATATCTTTTCTCAAGATGATGCAAATGTTTGGTTAGTTCTTCCGCGGCATTTTTATTTGTGAACGCCTCTTGAATACTGGAAGCATGAAGAGCAATCGTCGTTTTTGCCCCAGTGACTTCCTCAGATACGAACGATTCTAATATATGTTTTATTATTTCTCTTTCCTTGGCATGAAAAGAAATAGTTTCTATTTTCGCTTGAAGCTTTTGTATCCTCTTTTCTAAGCCGATTATTTGAGAAGCTATTTCTTCATAGATATATACCGGGTTTATATATCGATCTAGGTATTCAAAATGTTGATCGACATTGCCTTTATGTAACCTTAAAGGGGAGTTTAACAAATCCCACAAATCCTCCTCATTCTTGGGATCGCTATTGTGGCCTGTGGATAAATTTATGGTGTCATGAACTATGTTTCCTTTGAAGGATAGGTCCGAAAATCCTATAAAACCATTTGTGTTTTTATGCCAACTTTGCATATGCCAGAAATAAATCGCTAAATCACAGATATTGGAATATTTGCTCAAAAACCCTTTATCTTCTTTCTGAATTCCTTCGAGTAAGATCCTGTTTATTCGTTTTCCCTCTGATAAATGGTCGTCTTGTTTGGTCCTTACATGTATATCGAATTTATTTAAATCAACACCAAGTGAAGCAAATCGAGTTTTCACCATTTGCAAAATTTGTGGACCTACATAGGTATAGCGCACATGAGCACCTAAAAAACTATCGCCATCATAATGTGCTGGCAGAAACTTTTGAAATTCGGTGGGTAGAGTAGCACTGTATCTTAGGAACCAAGACTTTAAGTGGCCGTCTTTCTCAAGCCGCAAGTCGGCAAATGGCAATCTTAATACATGCAATCCGTTACCGGACACCAGTGTAGATCTTCTTTGGGTTGCGGCATAAATTTCATCATAAAACTCTTTGCAGATCTCTTCCGCCATGCCCACATTCCATTGGTTATGAGTTAACCCAGGTTGTTTGCCTAAGTCATATACGGCTAAAAACCAGGGGAATGTCTCATCGTACATAACCGAATATTCCGTATTAGACCCTGCGATCATTGTTCCAGTCACATGAGAATAGTACGGAGCATTTTTCAGAAGAAAATGCAATGCTTCTCTTCGCAACCCGGCATTGTTTTTCAGGATTGGCTTATCGAGTAATCTGGTGGCCCAGGTTTCAAGTATGCAAGCACCACCCGTAACAAGAGGGCAATAATTGGCGTCTAAAAGGTTGCCACTTATAATATTTGCGCGCATGATGTCGGGACCAAACAGGTTAATTAGATGGCTTAATTTATTCGCTTCTAGCTCAGCTAAAAAAAATGGTTTGGGCACATCAGAAAAGTAACTTTCTATGAGCTTAGGGTTTGAAACGGCTTCACCTGAACTTCGAAGATCGTACGCTGCTCTTGCATATTGTGCCGCATTGAAAAGCGATGCAACTCTACTCGTTCCCAAAACAGATGGATCCTTGTGGTCAAAGTTAAATACAGCTCGAATAGCGTCATTAACGGCAAGATATCGATCTACAGGTGTTCTCAGATTACAATTCATCTGTCCCGGGTTCCTTAGTTGAGTCAACATTCAGGCACGTTCTCATCGTTGGCCCACGCCAAATTTCATAGCTTCTGACGCCAAGTGCAACCCACAAAAGTAGGCGGGGATTGATACCAAAATCAAGGCAGTGCTTGTTGCGTACTCCAGCCCGTTTTTCATCAGAGTCCACCTTCGGTAATATTAAAACCGCATTAATAAAGCTATTGTCAAATAGTAATAGTCTTGGGCTTCGCGCATTCGAGTGTGTGAGACTATGGCCTGACCCTTCTGAATGCCTTGTCTGATGCACAGTGTGAAACTGGTGCAGATTTTGGCGCAGAGTCACTGCATGCATATCTCCACATCATCCCGCATCCTCTTCACTGCCGGACTTCGTGGTACATGCGCGTAGTGGATTTTGATACTAGGCAAACGCCTAATCTATTTGAGTTGCTACGGGTGATTCTGTGCCCGATCCTCTCAGAACGCCTTCGTTAAAGAGGTGCTCACCAGGAAAAGCGGCTATGGGCCTATTGGGCCGTCCCACCTATGTGGCCTTCTCGAATGAAGCTGGCGTAATTATTTCAGTCAAAACATACCTTTGTTGGGTATTCCCAATGGCATCGACCATTTTCAGCGTCGGAAGCGGCCGCATCGGGCGTGGCGGGCACGCAAAACTATGTGGGCGAGTTAGTCCAGCTAGATGGCTCGCACCACGATTGGTTCGAAGGGCGAGAATTTCTCGCAGTCCGTATGCTAAAACCTACACATCTTCTCGAGGGTAGTCCCTGTGTACACTGGATCTCAGTATATGATCATAGTGGAGTGGCTAGAAACACTCGAGAAAGCGCCAGGTCGGACACACAGTACCGAAGTTTTGAGGAGGTGGTGGCCTGGTATCTACATTGCTAGTTCGACAGTCACTCTTTTTGGATTTCTGAACATTTTATAGCGAACGCGAGCAGGAAGGGTAGAGGTGATAGTTGAAACAAGCCGTCGATAGATCAGGAACTGCCGCGCTTCGCGCCAAGTTGCGAGACACCTGGCTGCACAAACTCGTCAATCAATACCGAGGAATCAGACGCAGGGTCATACGGCGGTCAGAAGGTGAAACCATCCTGCTACAGCGATATCTTCGGATCCACGGCAAACCTCTCGATCTGACAAATCCCCAGACCTTTACGGAAAAACTGTTTTGGCGAATGATTAGTTGGAATCGTGGGGAAATGCCTCCGGGGTTTCGACAGCTGGCTGATAAGTATGCGGTGCGTACCCATGTGGCAAGCATGGTGGGTGAGGACTATTTGGTCAAGCTGTTATGGCAGGGAGAAGATGCCCGCGCGATCCCCTTTGATCGGCTGCCGGCGGAGTATGTCATCAAGTCCAGCCATGCAGGTGGACAAGTGATCATCGTTCGAGGGGGAGCAGATCGCGAGGAGGTGATCCGTCAAGCGTCGGACTGGTTGGCCAGCGATTACTACTGGGATAGCCGCGAGTATCAGTACTATGGTATCAAGCCACGAATTCTGATCGAGGAAAATCTGAAAGATCAGAATGGCAATCCACCTTTCAACTATAAATACTACTGTTTCAACGGCATGCCGGAGCAGATTCTCGTGCGCAGTAATATCCAAGACAGTACACAAGACATCTGGCCGATCTTCGATACGGCTTGGAATCTCCTTGATATTAGGTATAAGGAACACCATGTCGATCGGCCGTGGGTACCAAAACCGCCAAATCTTGATGAAATGCTGGTACTTGCCGCGAAACTGTCGGCCGGCTTCGGCTTCGTTCGTGTAGATTTATATGATGTCGGCGGGCGTGTGTACTTTGGAGAGTTGACCTTCACTCCAGCAGCAGGAATTGTCAAATACGATCCTGAATTTTGGGACCTCAAACTCGGGGAGAAATGGGATCTGTCACTGGACCGCTGAGAACCCGACCATCTCGTAGTGACTCACCTGTTGATTTAAAGATGTCATTGCTGCCCTCAGCTCATACAGCGGTGCTGTAGGAAGCCTATCCGTGGCATACCACTCAAGATATGCTCGTGGTTCTGAATTCGTGATCCGCCGCCCAGTTCAGAGCTGATTCGAACCTACCATCAATCTGGTGTTTGCCTTGGACATATGTTGTCCGCAGTGTGGCTTGTTGCGTTCTTAGACATGCGAGGACCTGCAATTGTTTCATCCGTGTTACATGGACATCAGCAGAGGGCATTTTTCATGTCTCAAGTCGAACGTTTCGTCGAGGCCTATGGTATAAGAACCGGAGCCATCGATTCTTCTGATCGTGAGGTCATCAGCGTGGCTGACGCGACAACGATTGTTCGGCATTTCCGGCAAATCCTGCTGTGGCCGATGCAGCTCACGCCCATTCGTGAGGATGCGCCCATACAAAAGCATTGGGAACTTTTGCAGGCCACCAACTCAGGGAATCCCTGGCAAGAGTTGGGCGATGAGTTTACTGGCGATCCGCGTCAGTTTCAGGAACGGCATTACAGCGAATTTGTGACATTCCTGCCCTATGTTCAGCGGTTTCTTTATGGTGAGGGGAAGAGAAGCAGCTCGGATGTCCACGAGGAGTCTGCGATTCGTGTCTTCCGTCGCAGCGATATCGCCAAGGTGCGGATGGTGTTTCCCGGTCCCACTGCAACCTCCGGTATCTTCACTGTGGCGCATATAGACCTCTATTTTTTCTACGATATCGATGTGGCGATCCTGGTCGTCGAGATTTATGCCGATGACGTACCGCTATCGCAGGTACAGAACTTACTGTTTCGCTTTGGCCGATGTTATCCCACGTATTGGGAGTCTGACGGACATGGTGGCCATTGTCCCAAGCGTGTGGAATGGCTCTCTTCGGAGGACAAGGTGCTCGCCGCATCGGACTACGACCATCGCGAGAAATATCTTTCCTTTGTCTGCCAACATCGGTCGCTCAGCCTCGCATCTCATTGGGAATTTTTGCTTGAACCGCTGGTCTTACACCATTCAGAAAAGGCCGGCTCGATTCGGTACCGTCAGATCGAATATCATCTGATGCCGGTCATGGCATACCTCACCCTGGACGATCCAGGTGCGCTGACTCGGGGGGAGTTTGCACGAGTAGGATTAGCGGCAGCACCGGGCAAATCCGACACGGTGCCCTTTTCGGATCGTTACCTGCGCGACTTTGAAGAACGCTATTGTTATGACCGATACTGGAACGGACAGGCAGGAACCCGGTTCATGTGTACAGGCCGCGTCTTTACGATGGTCGGGGAAGCCGGAGAACCGGCGTTTGAGGACCGTAAGACCAACCTGGAGCAGTTCCGCCACGAATATTTTCTGCTGTTCCTGATCCCGCATTTCCACAAAGCCGCTCTGTTGATGCTGACCAATCGACTGGTAGAAGCGATGAATCAGC
Organism: uncultured Nitrospira sp.; assembly: GCA_964587955.1. Classification (GTDB taxonomy): domain Bacteria; phylum Nitrospirota; class Nitrospiria; order Nitrospirales; family Nitrospiraceae; genus Nitrospira_D. The sequence continues at coordinate 33,927 of CAZPNQ010000015.1, read as the reverse complement.
TCGATCTCACGAAGCCGGATTCGGTCCGGCAGTTCCGCCGCGTGATTCGTCAGACGCTCGGCATCTTCCTGCGCTTCACCCATCGCTACTGGTCGCATCAGGTTTCGGACCATGGTCAAGTCAAAGAACTTTATCGAATGATCAGCGAGCATCTCGGGACCGGTCGGCTCTACGACGAACTTCGCTCGGAACTGGAGGATATGAGCCAATACCTCGACAGCGATGCCTTGCGTCGGCAAGGCGAAACCATGGTACGTCTCACTGTCGTGGCCACCGTCGGTTTGATCGGCGTGGCGACCACCGGTGTGCTTGGTATGAATCTGTTCGATCTTGGGGGAGAACCGACGATGATGCGGGTCGTCTATTTTCTGCTGGTCTTGATTCCCGTCGTCACCGTGACGCTATATACCGTGCTGAAGTCGAGACGGCTATCGGATTTTCTGGAAACCCTTGCCGCGGAACACCGGTCGTCCAAAGAGAAATTCGCGTCTCTGCTGGCGGTGTGGAAGGTCAAGCACGGACGAGATTCTTAATTGCATTCAATCCATCCTCGATTCAGTTGAGTTGTCACGTTCATTTCAACGAGCGGCGTCACATTCGTTCCGATCACTTTGCGGCTGTCTCCCGGCACGACACGAAGAACCGTTCAATATCGTCAATGACCGACGCTCGCCGTTGAGGCCACCATGACAGCGCTCCGAGCAAGTTCGTGTGATCGACATCGTGGTAAATGATTGACCGCACGCACCCCCCTTTTAGCGTGATGCGTTGCTCAAGTTTTTCAAGATTGGCGAGTTTCACCGCCGTGTCCTTGTCGCCGTATAAAAGCAGCATCGGTGGCTGCGTGCCATCAATGAACGTCGTAACCTGCATGCGTGGATAATTCTGCGGTGGTCCGAACATGTCTTCCAAATCGGGATCCTCAGGAATGAAGGCATAAGGACCTGCGAGACCGACGAAATCCTGAACGGTCAGTGAACGATCTTTTCCCTCGTCGGCAAGATAGTGCGGATCGGCCGTGAGCATGGCGCCGATATGAGCGCCGGCAGAATGCCCCATGATGTGGATCCGCGCGGAATCCCCCTGAAACTCAGCGATGTGATCAACGACCCACGCGAGCGCTTTGGCACCGTCTTGTACGAACCCCGGGAATCGTACGGTGGGATACTTTCTGTAGTCGGGAATGACGACGAGAAATCCCCGCTTCGCGAATGTGGTGCCAATAAATCGATAATCTTCCTTTGTCCCATAGGTCCAGCGTCCGCCGTAAAAAAAGACGATGACATCTCTGTGCGTGTCTCTGGAATCGGCAGGAACATAGATGTCGAGATTCTGCGAACGCTCAGGTCCATACGCCCGGTTGTGTACAGTTACATGGTCGAAATAGGTCGGTAGATTGGCTGCCACGAATGCGGCTCGTGTACAGCCCGACATCGTACTCAGCAGAGCGACAAGTACGATCCATAAAAAAGGCCCATCATCCCAGCTCAGCACAGGACCTGATCGTCTATGACAGAAGCTGACGGCAGACACATCCCTGAACCTCATGGCTGGTACGTTCACCACGTCAACTACTTCATTCTGTGCCTGAGAGCTTGACAGCTTTTCACTGTTTCAGTAGGATGGCGAAACCTTTAATGCTCATCCAGTGAGGTGAGCAAGGAGTTATGAATGTTGGTCCGGCCACGGCCGATGATACATCGACCTTCTCACGATTGCACCGTGAGGAGGTTTTTTTATGCCCGGATTTCGGGCCAGAACCTGATCTCTTAATCACCTGATCCTGACGACTCCCATGAACACACCGGTTGAGCGAAACGATGAAAAGCTGATTATGGATGCGGGCGATATCTCCCGCGCCATGATGCGCATCGCGCACGAGATTTTGGAGCGGAATAAAGGGGTGCATGATCTGGCCCTGGTGGGAATACGGACTGGCGGAGTGCATCTCGCGCATCGACTCGTCAAGCGTATCCACAGTATCGAAGGCGTACCGGTTCCCATCGGCGAATTGGATATTACATTGTATCGCGACGATCTGGCGTTGCGCAAAAATCAACCGATCCTGAGAAAGACTTCCGTGCCGTTCGATATGACGAATAAAGTCGTCGTACTTGTCGACGATGTCCTGTTCACCGGCAGAACGATACGGGCCGCGATGGATGGGCTCATGGACTTGGGACGTCCGGAAGAAATCCAACTTGCCGTGCTGGTCGATCGTGGCCATCGGCAGCTGCCGATCAAAGCAAACTACATCGGAAAAAACCTGCCGACCTCTCGGGACGAGCAGGTTCAGGTGTGGTTGGAAGAAGATGGGGAAGATGACCGTGTGGTCATCTTGAAATCCTGAGCGGAGGACCCATGAGCCTCAAGCGCAAAGATCTGCTGAGTCTGGCCCCGTTGTCCGTGGATGAGATCATGCTCATTCTGGATACGGCGGACTCCTTCAAGGAAGTGACCGGGCGCGAGATCAAGAAAGTGCCGGCGCTTCGAGGCAAGACCGTCGTGAATCTCTTCTTTGAGCCCAGCACCAGAACCCGCACATCCTTTGAGTTGGCGGCCAAGCGTCTGAGCGCAGACGTGATCAACTTTTCTCCGTCTTCCAGCAGCGTGGTGAAGGGCGAAACGCTGCTTGACACGGCTCGGAATATCGAAGCGATGCAGGCGGACATCATCGTGCTGCGACACTCCTCTGCCGGAGCCGCTGAAACATTGGCACACGGCGTCAAATCGTCCGTCATCAACGCCGGTGATGGATGGCATGAGCATCCGACGCAAGCGTTGCTCGACCTGTACACGATCCGCCAACGGGGAATGAATTTCCGTGGATTGCGGGTGGCCATCGTCGGTGACGTTTCGCATAGCCGTGTGGCGCGTTCGAACATCTATGCGCTTCTCAAACTGGGGGCCGAAGTGCGTTTGGTGGGGCCGCCGACGATGATGCCGAGTGGTGTGGAAAAACTTGGGGCGAAGGTGTACTACCAGATGGATGAAGGGCTGCGCGATGCCCACGTCATTATGATGCTTCGTCTGCAGCTGGAGCGGCAGGGACGCGCGCAATTTCCTACAATTCGAGAGTACTCACGGCTCTATGGCTTAACTGCCGAGCGGGTGCGGCTGGCCGATGCCGGCGCCATCGTCATGCACCCAGGACCGATCAATCGGGGAGTGGAAATCGCCCCGGATGTGGCGGATAGCTTGTCCTCGGTGATTCTCGATCAGGTGGCAAACGGTGTGGCGGTGCGCATGGGAATTCTGTATTTGATGTCGGGAGCGAATTAGCAGGAGAGGAGCCTTCAGTGCCAATTCTGATTAAAGGTGGCCACGTCATCGATCCGGGCCGATTTGTCGGCATTGCCGACGTGCTGATCGACAACGGCAAGATAGCCGCAGTAGGGCCGAACCTGTCCGCACCTGTCGACGGCCGGACCATTCACGCCAATGGGAAGCTTGTGACGCCGGGGTTCGTCGATTTGCACGTCCATTTCCGCGAACCGGGGTTCGAGTACAAAGAAACTATTCAGAGCGGCAGTGCCGCGGCCGTTGCGGGCGGATTTACGACGGTCTGCTGCATGCCCAACACGAACCCGGTGAACGACAATCAAGCCGTCACGGAATTTATATTGGAACGAGCGCGGTTGGCCGGCCTTGCCAACGTGCTGCCGATCGGCGCCATCACAAAAGGATCGGAAGGAAAGGAGTTGGCGGAAATCGGTGACCTACGACGGTCGGGCTGTGTGGCCATCTCCGACGACGGCAAACCCGTGATGAACAGTCTGGTGATGCGGCGCGCGATGGAATATGCCTTGGCATTCGACTTGACGGTCGTCGACCATTGCGAAGACCTGCATCTGGCAGAAGGCGGCTGTATGAATGAGGGATTGGTCTCGACCGAACTGGGATTGCCCGGTATCCCGGCTGCGGCGGAGGATGTCATGGTGGCGCGCAATCTTTCACTCTCGGAACTGACGGGAGCGCGTCTCCATCTTGCACACATCAGTACAGCCGGGTCGGTTCGCATGGTGCGGGAGGCGAAGGCCCGGGGGATCCACGTGACGGCGGAAGCGTGTCCCCATCACTTCATGCTCACGGAAGAACTGGTGCGCGGCTACAATACCCACGCGAAAATGAATCCTCCGTTGCGCACGTGGGCCGACGTGCGGGCGATCAAGGAAGGATTGCGTGACGGCACGATCGATGTGATCGCGACCGACCATGCCCCTCACGCGACGCAGGAGAAGCAGCAGGATTTTACCGAGGCCCCATTTGGAATCGTCGGACTTGAGACGGCGCTCCCATTGACGTTGGTATTGGTGGAGGAGGGAGTCCTGTCGCTGGAACAAGCAGTCCAGAAACTGACCTCGGCTCCGGCCGCGGCGTTCGGACTCAAGAAGGGGACGATGGCGATCGGTGCAGATGCCGATGTCGTCATCATCGATCAGCAAGAACAATGGGAAGTCGATCCGTCCAAGTTCCGCTCCAAGAGCCGCAATACGCCGTTTGTGGGGTGGAAGATGAAAGGGCGAGTGAATACAACCATTTTGGGCGGCAAGGTGGTGTTCGAAGCCGCTCCGACGGAACGGTAGTGCCCGTGCGACGGCTGTCCCGTTGGGGGATGGTTGGGTGTCTGACGCTTGAATGGATCGCCCTTGCCGTCTGGGTCGGAGGCATGATCGTATTGAGCGGAGCGGTAATTCCGGCGGTGTTCAATACATTCGGAGGACAGGATTCCGGAGGGATGTTTTTGACTCGAGCGTTCGAAGGCTACCATCGGTTTGTCATCGGAGCGGGCGTGATCCTCTGTGCCGCCGCAGGGTTCCGTTGGTGGAGCGAGGCTCCGATCGTGGCGGTCGGCCGGAGCGAGATGATCGTGCTGGCCGTGATGGTGGCCATAGCCGGAGGCATTATCGTGGTGCTGCATCCGCATGCCGTCGCGCTTCAAGCGCACGCGTTCGCCACGAAAGATGAAACAGCCAAGAAGGCGGCTTTGGAAGCGCTGTTTCGTGTGCTGCTGCCGATTCGGACACTGTATATGATCAACCTTGTATTGGGCCTGCTGCTGATCGGCATCAGGGCGAAGTATTCGGTCGATCGGGATGGAAGAGAGCTGTGAATAAAGCGTTGCTGGCATTGGCCGACGGAACGGTGTTTGAAGGTCTCGCTCTTGGCTATCACGGTGAGACGGTCGGGGAAGTCGTCTTCAATACCGCCATGACCGGCTATCAGGAGATCCTGACCGATCCTTCCTATAAGGGACAGATCATCACAATGACCTGTCCCCATATCGGGAATTATGGAGTCAATCCCGAAGACGTGGAATCGCGTCGAGCCTGGGCGGAAGGATTCGTGGTGATGGAAGCCAGCCGCCTGGTCAGCAATTGGCGCAGCAGGCAGACGCTTCAGGAATCACTGGCGGAAGCCAAGGTCGTCGCGATCGAAGGAATCGACACCAGGGCTTTGACAAGGCATTTGCGCGAGCATGGATCACAACAGGGTACGATTACGCATCTTCATCTCGATCCTGATCGGGCGGTCAATCAAGCCAGGCAAGCTCGCAGCATCATCGGCCGAGATTTGGCTGCTGAAGTCACTTGCGCACGTCCATATAATTGGTCGATCGGAACCGGGGACTGGGCGCCATCGGCAAACCACAGGAAACGTGGAAGGTCCGAGCCCTGGCGAGTCGTGGCCTATGATTTCGGGATCAAGCACAACATCCTGAGACGATTGGTGGATGTTGGCTGTCAGGTCACGGTGGTACCGGCCTCGACCTCAGCCGCTGAAGTCGAAGCCTTCAAACCCGATGGCATTTTCCTCTCGAACGGTCCAGGCGACCCGGAAGGCCTTCCTTATGCCGTCAAAGCGATGGAACAGCTGATCGGACGCTATCCGATTTTCGGCATTTGTCTGGGACATCAAATTCTGTGCTTGGCCTTCGGCCTCAAGACCTATAAGCTGAAGTTCGGTCACCATGGGGCAAATCATCCCGTCATGGATCTTCGGACGAGAAAAGTAGAAATTACTTCGCAGAACCATAATTTCGCCGTGCAGGGTCCTACGGCTCTCTCTGACACGCCGAAGCTCCCGCCAGAGATCGACACTCGCTATGGCAAACTCTCACTGACTCATATCAGCTTAAATGACTCCTCGGTTGAGGGGATGGCCTGTCTGGATTATCCGGTCTTTTCCGTTCAGTACCACCCGGAGGCTGCGCCGGGTCCTCATGACGCTGCCTACTTGTTCGATGAGTTCGTACGTCTTATGGAGACCCACTATGCGTAATTGCTTCATCGTAAGTGCGATCGGATTATTGTTGTCCGGCTGTATCAATCTTCCACTTCCCGGTCATGGACCTCTGCAAGAAACTCAGGTCGAAGGGACCGGTAAAGCAAAAGTGCTGCTGATCGAAATTTCAGGGATGATTAGCTCGCAAGAGAAAGAAGGATTATTCCGTCAGACTCCCAGCATGATTGCAACCGTCAAGGAGCAACTGACTCGAGCGGCAAAGGATGAGAACGTCAAAGCCGTCGTGCTTCGCATCAATTCGCCCGGCGGGACAGTGACGGCATCGGATATTATTTATCACGAACTGAAAACGTTCAAAGCCAACCGCAAGATTCCCATCGTTGCGTCCATCATGGACTTAGGAACATCAGGTGGGTACTACATTGCGGCGGCGGCGGACACGGTGGTGGCCCATCCGTCCTCCGTGACCGGCAGTATCGGTGTCATCATGCTCACGCTCAATGCGCGAGGACTTTTAGAGAAAGTGGGCGTGGAGGCGACGGCAGTGACCTCGGGTCCTCGCAAGGATATGGGTTCGCCGTTTCGGACCATGACGGCTGAAGAACGAGCCATCTTCCAAGGGCTGATCGATTCGTTTTATCAGCGCTTCTTGAATATCGTGCAGGAGGGCCGCTCCAATTTACAGATGGAACAGATCAAGCGGTTGGCTGACGGGCGAATCTATACCGGAGAACAAGCGAAAGCTGCCGGTTTGGTCGATGAAATCGGTTATCTCGAAGACGCGGTCGCAGTGGCTAAGAAAAAAGCCGGCCTGACGGAAGCCCGAGTTGTGACGTACCAGCGTCCGGGTGAATACTCCAACAACGTGTACTCCAAATTGTTGGCGCCGAGCGGGCTCGCCGGTCTTGCCGAGCTCGACATCATGTCGTTTGTCCGTGGAGGAACTCCCCAGTTCATGTACTTATGGATGCCGTAGCAAGGGACGTAGCCGATTGTATGAATAGTGATACGAAGTGATATCATACATGATCGGCTTCGATCTTAGGATTCAAGATGACGGATCGAGACATCGATACATTTTTCCGCAAGCCAGTCGGCCGTCGCGCGTTTCTTGTACGCGGCGCCGGAGGGATGTTGCGGTTGTCTTGCCTCCTGAGTTTGGCCGCAACGAGCGGCGTGATTTCAACTCTGGGGGGGTGCGTCCGAGCACCGGGCACGGCGCGCGATCAGTTCATTTATATCTCTGAGGAAAAAGAAATTGCGATGGGCATCGGCGCCTATCGTGAGTTGCTCCGTAGGGCTCCAATCAGTGACAACCCTGAGTTAAATGAGCTGGTCAACCGGGTCGGAAAGCGGATTGCCGCGGTGGCCAATAAGCCGGAGTACGAGTGGGAGTTTGCCATTATTAGGGATGACCGCATGATCAACGCCTTCGCGCTGCCGGGCGGCAAGGTGGCCGTCTTCACGGGAATACTGAAGCTTACGAAGAACGAAGACGGCTTAGCGACCGTCATCGGGCATGAGGTGGCCCATGCGCTCCAACGCCATGGAGCGGAGCGGTATAGTCGAAGCATCCTCGAAACGATCGGTCAAGTCGGTGCGCTGGCGGCCGGAGCTGCTGCCGGACGCCCGGATGCGGCGATGGCTGCCATGAGTGCGTACGGCGTCGGAGTCTCCTTGCCGTTTGGAAGAAAACAGGAATCCGAGGCCGACTACATCGGGCTCAAATTGATGGCACAAGCCGGCTACGATCCTCGGGAAGCGGTTCCGTTTTGGGAACGAATGAGCGGGTGTCCCAGGCAGATGATCGATAAGGTGTGTTTTCGATCACAACATAATATTCCGGAGTTTCTCTCCACCCATCCTTCCGATTTGTCTCGGATCAACCAGATTGAAGCCTGGATGCCTGAGGCCTTGAAGTATTACCACAAAACGCGGGGTGGTGAACCGCCTGAGCCGGCTCCGTACCATCCGCTGATAGGCCCCCCGGATCTTCCATCCAGCTGACCGGCCATCACGACACATGCCAAAACGTACGGACATTCAGTCAATCCTCATGATCGGTTCAGGACCGATCGTCATCGGCCAAGCCTGCGAATTCGATTATTCCGGCACACAGGCCTGCAAAGCGCTGAAAGCGGAGGGCTATAAAGTCATCCTCATCAACAGCAATCCGGCGACGATCATGACGGATCCGGAGATGGCTGATCGGACGTATATCGAGCCGATTACTCTTGATGTGGTTGAGAAGGTGATCGAGCGAGAGCGCCCGGATGCCTTGCTTCCGACCATGGGCGGACAAACGGCGCTGAACACCACCATGGGATTGGTGAAGCGAGGGGTTCTTGAGAAATACGGGGTCGCTCTCATCGGCGCTTCCGCGGAAGCGATTCACAAAGCGGAGGATCGGGATGCGTTCAAACAGGCGATGCATCGCATCGGTCTGCGGGTGCCGAAGAGCGGCACGGTGCACACGCGACAGGAAGCACTGACCGTTCTCGATACCGTCGGATTCCCCGCGATCATTCGTCCATCGTTTACCATGGGGGGCACCGGCGGGAACATCGCCTACAATCGCGAGGAGTTCGAGCGCTTGATCGAATGGGCATTGGCGATGAGTCCGGTTGGTCAAGTGCTGATCGAAGAATCAGTCATCGGATGGAAAGAATATGAATTGGAGGTCATGCGCGACCTGAAGGACAATGTTGTGATCGTTTGCCCCATCGAAAATTTCGATCCGATGGGCGTGCATACAGGAGACAGTATCACGGTCGCGCCGGCCATGACGTTGACCGACAAAGAATATCAACGGATGCGAAACGCGGCTCTCCGTATCATCCGTGAGATCGGGGTCGATACCGGGGGCTCTAATATTCAGTTCGGCATTAACCCTGCCAACGGGGAGATGGTGATCATTGAAATGAATCCTCGGGTGTCTCGCAGTTCGGCGTTGGCGTCGAAGGCGACGGGATTTCCAATCGCGAAGATCGCCGCCAAACTGGCCGTCGGATACACGTTGGATGAAATCACCAATGACATCACCGGTATCACAAAGGCATCATTCGAACCGGCGATCGACTATGTGGTGGTCAAGATCCCGAGATTTGCCTTTCAAAAGTTCAAGGGAGCCGATCCGACGTTGACCACGCAGATGAAGTCGGTCGGAGAAGTGATGGCCATCGGACGCACCTTCAAGGAATCCCTGCAAAAGGCGATTCGTTCCCTGGAGCTAGATCTCAATGGGTTGGTATCCCGGTTGGGACTCGACCGAGGCGTTCCAGCCGAATTCAACCGGCAAGCGGCGGTCGAAAAACTCAGCGGGGTGCTGCCGACACCCTTACCGGAACGACTGTGGTACGTGGCAGACGCCATGCGCCTGGGATTCACGGACGAGGAATTGTTTGCAACGACAAAAGTCGATCCCTGGTTTTTAGAGCAAGTCAGACAGTTGGTGAACTTTGAACGAATGCTTGCCGGTCACGCCGCCGACCCAGGAGCCGTTTTAAACAGTGGGATACTCTGGGACGCCAAAGAGCTTGGATTCTCTGACGATCGTATCGCGCAATTGATCGGATGCGAGGTGGCAGCGGTGCAGTGCGCACGCACGCAAGAGGGGACACGAGGCGTCACCTATAAACGGGTCGATACCTGCGCCGCGGAGTTCGAGGCGCAGACGCCGTACCTGTATTCCACGTACGGCATGGAGTGCGAAGCCAGGCCGTCGGATCGACAAAAGGTCGTGATTCTCGGCGGTGGCCCCAATCGAATCGGACAAGGGATCGAGTTCGACTACTGTTGTGTCCATGCGGCGATGGCGCTTCGTGAAGAAGCGATCGACTCGATCATGGTGAACTGCAACCCCGAGACGGTGAGCACGGATTACGATACGTCGGATCGATTGTACTTCGAGCCGCTGACGCATGAAGACGTCCTCAACGTCGTTCATCGGGAACAGCCGATCGGAGTGGTCTTACAATTCGGGGGACAGACGCCTTTGAAACTGGCACTTCCGCTCTCAAAAGCCGGCGTGCGTATTCTCGGAACCAGTCCCGATGCCATCGATTTGGCGGAGGACCGGGAACGGTTTCGGGATCTCCTCAATAGGTTGGGCTTAAGGCAGGCGGAAAGCGGAACCGCCCGATCCATCGAGGAAGCGGTGCAGATCGCCGGACGGGTCAGCTATCCGGTCATGGTCCGTCCGTCTTACGTGTTGGGCGGCCGTTCCATGCAGATCGTGTATGACGAAGGCGGCTTGCTGGAGTACATGCACTCGGCGGTCAAGGCGTCTCCCAATCATCCGGTCTTGATCGATAAATACCTGGCCGATGCCATCGAAGTCGATGCCGATGCTATTTCGGACGGCGAAACCGTGGTGGTTGCGGGAATCATGGAGCATATCGAAGAGGCCGGCGTTCATTCCGGCGACTCCGCCTGCTCGCTGCCTCCGTATACGTTGGATAAGTCCATCGTGGGCGATATCGAGCGGCAGATGCGACTCCTGGCGCTGGAACTTGGGGTCATCGGACTGATGAATGCACAGTTTGCCGTCAAAGACCGGACCGTCTTTGTTCTTGAAGTCAACCCTCGTGGGTCTCGTACCGTGCCGTTCGTGAGCAAAGCCATCGGCGTACCTCTCGCCAAAATGGCGATGAAGGTGATGATGGGAAGAACCCTCAAGGAACTGGGCTTTACGGACGCTCCTCCGCCGGCACATTTCTCGGTCAAAGAAGCGGTCTTTCCGTTCAATAAATTTCCTGGGGTCGATGTGCTGCTGGGCCCTGAAATGAAATCGACCGGAGAGGTGATGGGTATCGACGGAGATTTCGGATGGGCGTTTGCAAAGTCCCAAGCGGGAGCCGGAGCCGTTCTCCCGACGGCGGGGACTGCTTTCGTGAGCGTGAAGCAGGCCGATCGTCCTGTCGCATTGGATCTCTCGAAGCGTTTATGCGCGCTCGGGTTTCAGATTCAAGCAACCAGCGGAACAGCCGGTTACCTGAGAGAGCACGGAGTTGACGTGAGTACGGTCAATAAAGTGAAGGAAGGACGTCCGCATATCGTCGACCATATCAAGAATGGAGCGGTGGCGCTCGTCATCAACACAGTGAGGACCGCCGCTGCTCACGCGGACTCGTTGTCCATCAGGCGGGAGGCTCTCCATCGCGGCATCCCGTATTTCACCACCATGAGAGGCGCCCATGCGGCAGTGATGGGAATCGAAGCGACCGCCCAAAAGGGCTTAGCAATTCGCACGCTGCAGGAGTATCATCGGCCCTAAATTTTTAGGAGCGACCGGATGCCGACCCCTATTACGAAGAAAGGCTATGACGCGTTAAAGGCAGAATTGGATCGTTTGCGCAAGATCGAACGGCCGAAAGTGATCGAAGCGATCGCGGAGGCCAGGGCACACGGCGATCTCAGCGAGAACGCCGAGTATGACGCCGCCAAAGAGCGCCAAGGGTTTATTGAGTCACGTCTCTCCGAGCTCGAGACGAAGCTCGCAGACGCCCGTATAGTGGAGACTGCCGGACGCACCACCGAGACGGTGGTCTTCGGCGCCACGGTGTCGGTCGTCGAGCAAGAGTCTCAAGCGAAGAAGCAATATACGCTGGTTGGGCAAGACGAAGCCGACATGAAATTCAATAAGATCTCCGTGCAATCCCCGGTCGGCCGCGCGCTCATCGGGAAGCGAGTCGGAGATTTCGTGGAAGTGAAGACCCCCGTGAAGATGGTCGAATACGAGGTTGTGGAGATCAAATTCGAGGAATTCTGACGTGCCGGATGCACGCCCACCCCTCATCACGCTGCTGACGGATTTCGGCGAGCGCGATAGTTTTGTGGCCAGCATGAAGGGGGTGATCCTGTCGATCAACGCTTCCGCCGTGGTCGTCGATCTGTCCCACCAAATCGCTTCTCACCAGATCCAAGAAGCCGGTTACTTCCTCAAGTCCTGCTATCGCTATTTCCCAAAAGGAACGATCCATATAGCCGTTGTCGATCCGGGAGTCGGGACGGAGCGCCGCGCCTTGCTTGTCTCCGCGGCCGGCTCGTTTTTTCTCGGTCCGGACAACGGGTTGTTCACCGAGGTTCTGGAGCAAGAGAACGGGGCGAAGGTGTGGCAGATCAACAATCATCAGTATCGGTTGGAAACCGTCGGGTCTACTTTTGACGGTCGAGATGTGTTCGCACCGGCTGCCGCATGGTTGAGCAAAGGAGTTCCCGCAAATTTTTTTGGGCCGGCGGTCCATGATCCGATCCGACGTTCCGTGGCGATCCCGGTCTTGCATGAGGAATTACTGATCGGGAAGATCGTCTCCGTCGATCGGTTCGGAAATCTCATTTCTAATATCACGGCGCGGCAGGTTCGGGAATTTCGAGCCGCAATCGGTCAAAGTGTGGAAATTCATATCGGTACGTACGTCATCAACGAATTGGTCGAAAATTACAGCCAAGGAAGTCGTCAGACTCCGTCTGCATTGATCAACAGCAGCGGGAGTCTGGAAATCTTTCTTCAAGAAGACAGTGCTGCACAAAACCTGATGTTCAACGTGGGCGAGGAAGTGCATCTCTGCTGACCAGTTCGAGTCCAAAGTGCTCGCAGGTTGTTCAAAAAGCCTTCGTTGTCTCCCATCTCGGCGCGCCCGCTTCGCATGCCTCGCGGACTCATCGAGGCGTGTCGAGACGCGCCGTTCCACGGGCAAGACCGCAGCTCTCCAGAAGTTGTTCCATTTTCGTTTCACGCTCGCCTCGCTGAGTCGGCGAAGCGGGCTTCACGAGATGCGCTTCAACTGTTTCAAAATGATGCGAGAACGCAGCTGGAGGATTTTTTTAACAACCTGTCAACCTATCGCGTTGTCGATACGATCACAGACGTAACTTGCGAAAGGGAGCGAGCAGGTAAAGGCGGGAGAGACGGCATTGAGCACATGCATGGAGCGGTTGTCGCCTTCCAAGACGAAATCCATTTCAAGCTTTTTCTTCGTGATGTCGAGCAACTGGGCTCGAATTCCGGGACGGCCCCAGGTTCGGTAGTGGCGTTCGGCCACACCTTCGGCCAGTACCGAGGCCAGCGATACCATCTTGCTTCGCGAGTATTTTGCGATCTCCTCCATCGCCAAGCGTCGGAAATCGAATCCAGCCCCGGTCAGCAGCCCAAGCCCTCGGCTCGCGACCTCGACGAGTTCACGGAAGTTGACGTTACCGAACCCCTCATAGTTCTCGCGCCACATAGCCGGAATGGCTGTCGGGCCGATCTTCGCTTTCCCATCGGCCGTGATCGTGAAGTGGACACCCAGAAAGGGGTTTCTGAGATCCGGAACAGGGTAGATATTGGTACGGATCGCACCCGGTGGCTCATCGGAATAGAGGTAGAGGCCCTTAAAAGGCAGGATGCGATACTTTTCCGAGAATCCGTAATCCATGGCGATTTTGTCGGCATACAGACCTGCGGCATTGACGACATATCCGGCTTCGATGCCGTCTTGGTTCGTCCGAACTTTGCCGTTGTCTCGCCCCCGATAAGCCGTGCCGCATCGGATCTGAATACCCTCCGCGAGGGCATCTTGCTGCATCGCTTGGACGACCTGGAGCGGACTGACCGTTGAAGTGCGCGGTGAAAAGAGAGCCCGTTGGTACGTTTTCACACGCGGCTCTATGGATTTGGCTTCCGCTTCAGTGAGAGCCTGGAGCTCAATACCGTTGAGTTGTCCGCGGCGGAACAATTCATCGAGCGACGGCAGATCGGCCGCATCCTTTGCGACGACGAGCTTGCCGCATTTATTGAGGGGGATTCGCTTCTCTTCACAATAGGCGGTGAGGCGCTCGTTTCCAAGGCGAGTGAATTTCGCTTTGAGGCTGTCCGGCGAGTAATAAAACCCTGCATGGAGCACTCCGCTATTGCGCCCGCTGGCATGGGCCCCGCACGAGGGTTCCTTCTCGATCAACAGCACACGGGTGTCCGTCCGCCGTCGACGGAGCTCCCGGGCGATGCTCAGGCCGATCACCCCGCCCCCGATGACAAGAAAATCACAGGTCAGCATGTGTTTTGGCAGTTTTCTCGGTGGTTGCGCGGAGCATGAAACGATGCTCAGTCAATGTGCAGAGTCTCCACAGATTCGGCGAGGATTTCCACCATTTTTTTTAATTCCTCGATGGGGGTCGATAACGGCGGCATCAGGACAAGCACATTGCCGATCGGTCTCAGGAGTAATCCCCTTGTCCGCGCGATCGATGCTACACGGTGGCCTGCCTTGGCGCTGAGCGGGTAGGGCTCTTTACTCTGCTTATCTTTGACCAATTCGATTCCCACCATGAACCCACGTTGGCGGATATCCCCGACAATGGGTAGTTCAGCCAGTGGGCTCAGCCAGTGGGTCAGTAGCTTGATTTTCGAGGAGAGCCGGGCAAGCGTCTTTTCCTGTCGAAAAACTTGGAGGTTCGCGAGCGACACAGAACAACCCAATGGATTGCCGGTAAAGCTGTGTCCATGAAAAAAAGTTTTGAACTCGTCGTAGGCTCCGAGAAAGCCTCTGTAGATTTCTTCTGTAGTCAAGGTGACCGCCAGTGGCATGTAGCCGCCGGTGAGCCCTTTGCTGATCGCCATCAGATCCGGCGTGACTCCTTCGTGCTCGCAGGCAAACATTTTTCCCGTTCGTCCAAAACCGGTCGCTACTTCGTCGGCAATCAATAGGACGCCGTACTTGGCGCAGAGCTCACGGATTCGTTTCAGATAACCGGCCGGCTGGGGAATCATCCCGGCTGCCGCCTGCATCAAGGGTTCGATGATGAAACCGGCCAGCTCAGGATGGCGGCTCTCCAGAATCTGTTCGATCGGGTCGATGCAGGCCATCCCGCAAGAGGGATAGGTGAGTCTAAGAGGGCAGCGATAGCAATAGGGAGGTTCCGCCTGCAATGTCGGGAAGAGCAGCGGCTTGAACTTTGAATGAAACAAGTCGATATTGCCGACGCTCACGGCGCCGATCGTATCCCCATGATAAGCGAGTTTGAGGTGAAGAAAGGTGTTTTTGGGGCCGGCCTCGGGACGCCGTTGCCGCCAATATTGGACCGCCATCTTCAGCGCGATCTCCACCGCAGTCGAGCCGTTATCGGAATAGAAGACGCGCGTAAGCCCATGCGGCGCGATCTTGATCAACTCGCGCGCCAGCTCGATAGCCGGTGGATTGGAGAGGCCAAGGAATGTTGAATGAGCGATTTTGTCGAGTTGGTTCTTGACGGCGCGATCGAGGACCGGGTGGCGATGCCCGTGGAGATTGACCCAGATGGACGAGGTCCCATCCAAATATTTTTTTCCATCCGTATCGATCAGGTAAGAACCTTTACCCCGCTCGATGATCAGCGGCTCTTCCTGTTCCCATTCCTGCATCTGAGTAAACGGGTGCCAGAGGTAGCGACGATCCCATTCGATCAATTGTCGGGTTGATGGCTTTCGTGTCACGGCAAGTAATGGGATGCCGAGCTAATGGCTCATCGCGTATGGCAGAGACAAGACACGCAACTTTCGTCTTCTACGCTCGTGCCACATGTCATCAGCCGTCAGCTTTTTTCACAATATTGGGCGCGGCGCGTGATTATAGGTGGGGCCGATCTCTTTGACAACCTGGGGGGCAGTTACTATAATGAACCGATTTTCACCCGCCTGCGCAGGAAGCTGCGGTTGTTCAGCCGTAGAGGAGTGTGCAGCGGGGTTATCCTCCAAAGCCCTTGGCGAAGGAGGACTCGCGTGGGCGAGGTGTCGCCAAAGATTTAATTAGGTATCGTATCTCGGCTATCAAGCCGGGGGCTCCACGAATGAGCTAGGATTTGCAAAGCCTTATACGTAATTTTTCCATAATCGCTCATATCGATCACGGCAAATCAACCCTCGCTGACCGGTTCTTAGAAGCTACTGGTGCCGTCACTGCTCGAGAGGCAAAAGACCAGATCCTCGATGCCATGGACCTCGAGCGGGAACGTGGCATTACGATCAAAGCCCATGCAGTGGCTATCCGGTACAAGGCCCGGGACGGGAAGACGTACGCGTTGCATTTGATCGATACGCCAGGGCACGTCGATTTTACCTATGAAGTGTCCCGAAGCTTAGCAGCTTGTGAAGGGGCGCTTTTGCTGGTCGATGCCACCCAAGGGGTGCAGGCTCAGACGATCGCCAATGTGAACTTGGCGATGGCGAACAATCTGACGATTATTCCGGTTATCAATAAGATTGATCTGGCAAGTTCGGATATTGAGGGAACAAAACAGTCGATCTCGGACGTGCTGCAGCTCGACGCCGGGGATGCTCTGCCCATCAGTGCAAAGGAAGGCAAAGGGGTTCCGGAGGTGTTGGAGGCGATCATTGCGCGGATTCCTCCTCCATCCGGCGATCCACAGGCGCCCTTCAAGGCGCTGATCTTCGATTCCTGGTTCGACAATTATCAAGGGGTGATCGTGCTTGCGCGATTGGTGGATGGATCGATTCGGCCGGGCATGAAGATCAAAGTCATGTCGAACGACCGCACGTTTGAAGTCATGGAAGTCGGACAATTTACCCCCAAACGAACCAAGAAAACAGAGCTGCTGACGGGCGAGGTCGGGTATCTCTGTGCCAACATGCGAGAGGTCGCCGACGTGAAAATCGGTGACACCCTGACGGATGCCGTGACTCCCACGGCTGCCCCATTTCCCGGGTATAAGGAAGTCAAGCCGTTGGTGTTTTGCGGACTGTATCCCACCGACACGGGCCGATACGAAGATTTACGCGACGCGTTGATCAAGCTGCGTTTGAACGACTCCTCGTTCGTCTATGAACCGGAAACATCGCTTGCCTTAGGATTCGGCTTTCGCTGCGGATTTTTGGGCCTGCTGCACATGGAAATCATTCAGGAGCGGCTTGAACGCGAATACAATCTGACCCTCCTCACGACCGCTCCGACCGTCGTCTATCGCGTACTGACCACGAAGGGCGAAGTACTGGAGGTCAACAATCCAACGCAGCTTCCGCCTCCTAGTAGCATCGATTCATTCGAAGAGCCGTTTATTTTGGCGTCGATCATTACGCCTGAGCGATACATGGGGGCCATCCTTCAGCTCTGCCAAGAACGCCGTGGAATTCAGCAGGGGATGCATTTCCTCGATCCGACCAGGGTGGTGATCAGTTATGAATTGCCGCTCAATGAAGTCATTCTCGATTTTTACGATAAGCTCAAGTCGCGCACGCAGGGCTATGCTTCGCTCGACTATGAGTTGCTTGGCTACCGCGACTCAGATCTTGTACGGCTTGATATTCTCTTGAACGGCGAGGCGGTCGATGCCCTGTCGTTTATCACGCATAAAGATCGTTCCGTCCAGCGGGGACGTCAGCTTGCCGAGAAAATGAAAGAGTTGATTCCGCGACAGATGTACGAGATTGCCATTCAAGCGGCCATCGGAAGCAAGATCGTTGCGCGTGAGACAATCGGTGCGATGAAGAAGAACGTACTGGCGAAGTGCTACGGCGGCGACATCACACGAAAGCGCAAGTTGCTGGAAAAGCAAAAAGAAGGGAAGAAACGGATGAAAGCAGTCGGCAGCGTCGAGGTCCCCCAGGAGGCGTTCCTGGCTATATTGAGAGTTGGCGAAGAATGAGCCTGGACCAGAACCAGAGGAATATGGATAAGCTGCCAGGTTCTCCGGGGGGAGGGGAGCCGGCATCGCTTCCGGCAGCCAAACTGGTAAGCAACTCGGATCAATCGGGACGTAAGTCCATCGTCCGAGAGTATGCGGAGGCGATCATCGTGGCGATGTTGCTGGCATTCGCCATCCGCGTATTCGTCGTACAGGCATTTAAGATTCCATCCGGGTCGATGATCCCCACCTTGATGATCGGCGATCACATTTTGGTCAGCAAGCTCTCCTACGGCCTTCAGTGGCCGGCGGACTGCAAGCTGCAATGGAGCTTTCCACCGGTGAATTGCTACACGTCCGAAACAGTCGTGACGTTCGGCAAACCGCAGCGGAACGACATCATCGTGTTTCGGTTTCCCGAGGACGAAGAGAAGGATTTCATCAAGCGCATCGTGGGGCTGCCGGGAGATACCGTCCAGCTTCGAAATAAGGTGGTGCTGGTGAACGGCCAGCCGCTGGATGACAAAGCCTTCACACAACGAATCGACCCCGGCATCATCGACGGCACGATCAACCCGCGCGATAATTTCGGTCCGGTAACCGTGCCGGAGGGATCGTACTTCGTCATGGGCGACAATCGTGACCAAAGCCTGGACAGCCGATTCTGGGGGTACGTGCGCGAAGAAAAGATCCGCGGCAAGGCGTTTCGTATCTATTGGTCCTGGAACGGGCAGGGAAATTGGATGGAGTGGGTCCGATGGGAGCGATTCGCCAAGGCAATTCAGTAAAGAAAATCACCGGCGCTTCCTTCCCGAAGGAGGACTCGGACGGGAAGAGTGCGGCTTCCTCGCCCAAGGCACTCCGACAGTATCTTCAACGGTTTCCGCAGGCATCGGTCCTGGTTGTCGGCGACCTCATCCTCGATCATTATGTGATGGGACGAGTCAGCCGAATTTCTCCGGAAGCGCCTGTGCCGGTGGTTCACGTCGAATCAGAATCGCTTCGGCTCGGAGGGGCGGCGAACGTCTTCAACAATATCTTGGCGCTGGGGGGAAAAGCCGACCTCTGCGGTGTGATCGGATCGGATGAAACCGGACGCCTGTTGATGAAGGAGCTCGGCAACAAACGGTCAAGCCGCGGCGGGGTGGTGATCGATCATGATCGCCCGACGACCAGAAAAAGCCGGGTGATCGCCCACAACCAGCAGATCGTGCGGTATGACGTCGAGGGACGAAGCGAACTGAAACCAGCGTTGCGGCAAAAGAGTCTCCGGTATGTGGAGTCGAGGATTCGGGAGTTGTCCTGCGTGGTCGTGTCGGACTACGCCAAGGGGGTCGTCTCGCCCGCGCTCATGTCCGAAATAACACGGCTCGCTGTTTTGCGGAAGGTCCCGGTCATCGTCGATCCGAAAGTTGAACATTTCAGCTACTACAAAGGTGTCACCGTGCTTACGCCGAACCATCTTGAGGCGGCTCAAGCCTCCGGTTTACACGGCGACGGCGACCAGACGATCGACGAAGCCGGAGCGATGATCCGACAGCGCCTCGGGTGTCAGTCCGTCCTGATTACGCGCGGGGAAAAAGGCATGAGCTTGTACGAGGGCGACGGCGCGTCGTGGCATTTACCCACGAAGGCTCGGCAAGTCTATGACGTCACCGGCGCAGGAGATACGGTCATCGGTACCCTGGCTTTGGCCCTGTCGGCCGGGGCAAGCATCAAGACTGGAGCGATCATGGCGAATTACGCGGCCGGGATCGTGGTGGGCATGGTCGGAACCGCGACTGTCTCACCCAAACAGTTGTCCGAGGCGTTTGGAGATGAGTAAAGTCTCACGGTCGGTTACCGTTGTCATTCCAGCCAGATATGGTTCGTCCCGGTTCCCGGGCAAGCCGCTCGTCCAGCTGAACGGCAAGCCGATGATCCAGCACGTGTATGAGCGGGCGGTGGCGTGCCGTGCCGTTTCCGATGTCTTGGTCGCTACCGACGATGAGCGCATCAAACTGGCCGTCGAGCGGTTTGGCGGGCGGGTGGTCATGACCACCGGTGATTATCGGGCAGGATCGGATCGGGTCTCCGCAGTGGCTCGCATGTTTGCAGGAGAATACTTCTTAGATTTGCAAGGCGACGAAATTCCCTTGAGCCCCGAATTATTGACCGATCTGATCGAGCCTTTTCTGGAAAGCAGAGCTGGAATGGGGACACTCAAGCGCGTGATCGATCCTACGGAGGATCTTCATAATCCTTCCATCGTCAAGGTCGTGACCGATGCCAGAGGCGATGCCCTGTACTTTTCACGTGCACCGATCCCGTTCGTCCGTGATGATCCGAGAATGCAGGCCATCGGCGGGCTCCATTACATTCATCTGGGGTTATACATCTACACGAAAGAAACGTTGCTTCGATTCGCGGGGCTGCCGACGAGCCGCTTGGAAGAGGCCGAAAAACTTGAACAGCTTCGTGCATTGGACCATGGTATCCGCATCCGCGTGTGGGAAACCAAACATGCCTCCTTGAGGGTTGATCGGCCGGAAGATGTGCCCCACGTCGCAGACCGGCTGCAGCAGTTCGAAGCGATCAAGCGCGAGCTGGAGAACAGCGGAGTGTTTTTCAAGCCATGAGATTCACATCCCGATTGGAACAGCCGGACGTCCACGAGGGAGGCCAGCCATGAATAAGTTTATCTTTGTGACGGGCGGAGTGGTTTCATCGCTTGGAAAAGGACTGGCTTCGGCCTCCATTGGAAATTTGCTGGAAAGCCGGGGCTTGAAGATCACCTTTTTGAAGTTGGACCCGTATATCAACGTCGACCCCGGCACGATGAATCCCTATCAACACGGAGAGGTCTTCGTCACGGACGACGGAGCTGAAACGGATCTCGATCTCGGACACTATGAGCGGTTCACGACCCTATCGCTGACCAAGGAGAGCAATTACACGACCGGTCGAATTTACCACTCGGTCATTACCAAAGAGCGTCGCGGGGATTATCTCGGCGGGACGGTGCAGGTCGTGCCTCATGTGACGGATGAGATCAAACAAGCCATCATGCGTATCTCCAAAGGAATTGATGTCACGATCGTCGAGATCGGCGGGACGGTCGGCGACATCGAAAGCTTGCCGTTTCTCGAAGCCATCCGGCAGATGCCGTACGACGTCGGGCGTGACAACGTGTTGTACGTCCATCTGACCTTGGTGCCTTACATCGGCACGGCGGGTGAATTGAAGACCAAACCGACGCAACATTCAGTGAACAAGCTTCGAGAAATCGGCATCCAGCCCCACATTCTGTTGTGCCGAACCGACCGCTATATTCCACCGGAGCTGAAGGGCAAAATCGCCATGTTCTGCAATGTGGATAAGGACGCCGTCATCACAGCCAAAGACGTCGAAACGATCTACGAAGTGCCGATCGTATTCAGGAAAGAAGGGTTGGACGAATTGATCGTTCGCCAACTCCATGTGGAGACTGGCCAACCCAACCTTCGCGAGTGGGATGCGATGGTGCAGAAGATCAAGCATCCGAAGCATGAGATTTCCGTCGCACTGGTTGGCAAATATGTTGGCTTGAAGGAATGCTACAAGAGCTTGGGAGAGGCGCTGATTCATGGTGGAATCGATCATGAGACCAAGGTCAATATCAATTGGATCGAATCCGAAGATATCGAACGGCAGGGAACCGAGCGAATTCTGCGCGAAGCCGACGGCATCTTGATTCCCGGCGGATTCGGAACAAGAGGGATCGAGGGAAAAGTGACGACCATTCGATATGCGCGGGAACGTCAGGTCCCATTCCTCGGCCTGTGTTTAGGGATGCAATGCGCCGCGATCGAGTTCGCGCGGAATGTGGCCGGATTGGCCGGTGCCAACAGCGCGGAGTTCGACGAGCGGTCACCCCATCCCGTGATCCATCTCATGCCCGATCAGCATGGCGTGAGTGACAAGGGCGGGACCATGCGGCTCGGGTCGTACCTCTGCAAACTGGGAGAGGGAACGCTGGCAGAGAAGATGTACGGCGTGAACGAGGTCCGTGAACGCCATCGGCATCGTTATGAATTCAACAACGCGTATCGCGAGCAACTGGCGGCGAAAGGACTGGTCTTGAGCGGCGTTTCTCCTGACGGACGGCTGGTCGAAATCATCGAGTTGAAGGGGCATCCCTGGTTCTTGGGAACTCAATTCCATCCCGAGTACAGCTCCCGCCCGCATCGTCCACATCCTTTGTTTAGCGGATTTGTTGGAGCGGCGGTGCGGAAAAAGCTCGGACACTGAATATGAAGGTTGAGGCTGAGGCCAAGGTTGAGGAAAGCGCAGACTCGATCTTATTTTTCTTAACCTCAGCCTAAACCTAAACCTGAGTAAGTAAGCTATGGCTCATCTCGTCGACATTGGTTCTTTCAAAGTCGGGCAGGGGCAGCTTCCGTTTTTGATTGCAGGCCCCTGTGTTATCGAGAGCGAGCAACTCGTGTTGGATACGGCGGGACGAGTCGCCGAGATCACGAAGTCGCTAGGAATACCATACGTCTTCAAGTCCTCCTTCGATAAGGCCAACCGAACTTCCATCACGTCGTTTCGTGGTCCTGGGATCACCGATGGGTTGGCGATCTTGAAAAAGGTCAAGGCCCACTTCGGTCTCCCGGTCTTGACCGACGTGCATACGGAAGAGCAGGCCACGGAGGCAGGGAAAGTCGTCGATATCCTTCAGATTCCCGCATTTCTCTGTCGGCAAACCGATCTCCTGATTGCTGCCGCGCAAACCGGCAAAGTCGTGAACGTGAAGAAAGGCCAGTTTCTCTCGCCGATAGAGATGGGCAATGCGGTCAAGAAGATCGAAGAGTGCGGGAGTCGGCGGGTTTTGCTCACCGAGCGTGGATCGTCCTTCGGCTACAATAACCTCGTCGTCGACATGCGGTCCTTTCCTATTCTGAGAAACTTCGGGTATCCTGTCGTCTTCGATGCGACCCACAGCGTTCAGCTGCCCGGTGGGGGTGGGACGAAATCCAGCGGCCAGCGGGAATTTGTCGAGCCGTTGGCGTGCGCCGCGGCAGGAGTGGGAGTCGATGGATTCTTCATGGAAGTCCATCCGAATCCAGACGAGGCGCTGTCCGATGGGCCGAATATGGTCCCGTTGCACCAATTGAAGTCCTTGCTGGAGCGGGTCATGCGCATATGCGACGCGGCAAAACCAAGAGCGTGAAGACAGCGAGTCCGGCGTCGAAGGCAGAACAAAAGCGTAGCATGGTCATGACTTCAAAGCCATCCGGTCGAGAATCGAGAGCCTCGAAAATGGAGGAAAATCTGGCCAATGGCCGGCGTGTCCTCGAGATCGAAGCGCGAGCCATTCAATCGCTCGTGGACCGGCTGGATGCCAAATTCGCCAAAGCCGTGGATCTGCTCGTACAATGCAAGGGAAAGGTCGTCGTGTCCGGCATGGGGAAGTCGGGCTTGATTGGACAGAAGATTGCCGCGACGCTCGCCAGCACCGGGACCTCGTCGTTTTTCCTGCATCCCGCCGAGGGCGTGCACGGAGACCTCGGCATGTTGGCTCGGCGGGATGCGCTGGTGGCCATTTCCAACAGCGGCGAAACGCAAGAACTGCTTCAATTGCTCCCGTTTGTGAAGCGCCTGGGCATTCCGGTGATTGCGTTGACCGGACGGATGACTTCGACTCTGGCGAAAAATGCCGATGTCGCCCTCGATGTGTCGGTGCAGGAAGAGGCCTGTCCGATGGGATTGGCTCCGACTGCCAGCACGACCGCCACGTTGGCATTGGGCGATGCGTTGGCCGTCGCCCTTCTGCAAAAACGGGAATTCAAGGAAGAAGATTTTGCCAGGTTCCATCCTGGCGGCACCTTGGGACGACGATTGCTGGTTAAGGTGAGAGACCTCATGCATGCCGATTCGGAGGTCCCAACGGTCCGATCGACCGTCGGGGGCATGGCGGCCATGCTTGAGATGACGGCGAAAAAGCTCGGCATGACGACGGTCGTGGATCAAGAGAGTTTGCTGGTCGGAGTGATTACCGACGGCGACTTGCGTCGGTTTATTCAACGAGGAACGGATCTCGTGAACAGCACGGCTCAAGAATTGGCTACGACGAATCCTAAGACCATCGGACCGGACGAATTGGCAGCCAAGGCCGTTGAGACGATGGAGCGATTTTCGATCACCACCCTGGTCGTGACGGAAGACGGTCGCACGATCCGCGGAGTCATTCATCTGCACGATCTATTAAAAAACGGAATCGTCTAGCTGGAGACTTGAAGTGTCAGCTGTGTCCACGACGAGTATGTTACGTATCGGTTTCGAGTTTCTAGTTTGGAGTTTCTATGGTGATAATTCCCCGGATACTCGAAACTTGAAACTCGCAACTCGAAACTCAAGTCAGAATCGACGAAGGTTATGGTCATGAACCGCGTTCTGGAAATGTGGCGCAACATCGGGGCCGAGTCGCTCAATCTGCCCAATCTCCTGACGCTCGTCCGCATTCTCTTGATTCCCGTCTTCATCATTCTCTTCGTCAATCCCACGCCTGAACAGTCGCTGGCCGCGGCCATTGTCTTTACGGTCGCGGCGGTGACGGATATGTTGGACGGCTACATCGCACGGCGAACCGGGCAGGTGACCAAACTCGGCAAACTGCTCGATCCGATCGCGGACAAACTGTTGGTCTTGTCGGCGCTGATTCTGCTCATGAACGTGGATCGGGTCAGCGCGCTGGTGGCGCTGCTGATCATCGCGCGCGAAGTTGCAGTGACCGGCATCCGTGCCATCGCTGCGGGAGAAGGGATGATTATTCCGGCTGAGACGACCGGGAAGTATAAAATGACTCTTCAAGTCGTCGCCATTATTTTGTTGATCCTTGAAGGAACAGGCCTCGCTGAACTCGGCAATATGCATTTGGCCGGCACGACTACGCTGTATTTATCGCTGCTGCTGGGCTATATCTCCGGCAGTCAATATGTGTGGAGCTTTTGGAAGCAGGTCGTCGCCAAAGGACTTTAGTCAGAATGTTGAAACTAGACCCCAGCTTCGTTCTCGCATCGTTCAGACCCTCAACATACCCCCGTGTTAGGGCTGTTATGCGCAGCTCGGGGTGGGTGAAAAAGAATACGCCTCGCCTTAAGACACGGGGCGCTCACCGGCTCGCGCCCGTCCGCAGACGTGACGCTCATTATTCTTCGCGTCGCGGACCTCGCTGCGGCCTCGCTGGATGTCTAGTTTGAACATTCTGTAGTGCATAGGATTGGACTCCTCGCCAACTCCCTTCGGCATTCGTTGTCATCTGGACAAACCTGACATGGGTTTGAAATGCCGTGTCGTTCGCCGAACGTTACATTGTTTCCAAATCATTAGTCTGATCTTTCTAGTCACAGCCTGTACAGAGAATGGAACACCTCCTCAATTAGAAGCCTACGCTTATTCGGGTGCTCAAGTGGCGACTCGATGTGAACCGGGCGCACGTGCTAGTCGAGCCGGTGCGATCGATGGCAAGGTTTCCAGTGACGGCATTCGGTACATGGTCCGCACGCCCTCGAATTATGATGCCACGTTTGCTCATCCTCTGTTGCTGGTCTATGCTGCTGCGGGGCAGAGTCGCTGGGCGGCTGAAAGATTCACCGGTTTCACGACCGAGGCAACCGGTGCCGGCTTCGTTGTGGCCTATGTCGATCACCGACCATTGAGCGTCTCTACCATCGAACAGCTGGGAACGATCCCGGACCTGGTTGCAAAGCACTGGTGTATCGATGAGCACAAAGTCTATGTCACCGGCCATTCTGACGGAGGCACCGCGTCCTTGATGTTATCCGTACTCGAAAAGACGAAGAAGGTACCGGCCGCGATCGCACCGAGCGCCGCTGGGGTGACGGCCAAGGATCTCGAAGCGTTTCAATGTCCGGCTCCACTACCAGTCATGATTCTGCACGGCAAGAACGACAGTTTGTTTCCCGGTTGGGGAAGCCAAACGTCAGCCTGGTGGGCAGAGTGCAATCGCTGCGATCTGAATAAGACGAAAACGGTAGAGGGTAGATGTCGCGCATATCAACACTGTGCACAAGGAGGCGCGACGCTCTATTGCGAAGGGACCGGCAGCCATCGTGATTGGCCGAATCTGAATCGGCTGACGCTGGAGTTTTTTGCACATCCGGAGAAATTTCAGTAGTCGTAACGACAGCACACTTATCCAATACCGATGACACTGAGAGATTGAATGGATCAGACAGGACTGATTATCGGGCTCGTGATCTTCGGATATCTTTTGGGAGCCGTCCCGTTTGGAATCGTCATTTCACAAGCGATGGGCCTGCCGGATCCGCGTACAGTCGGCAGTAAGAACGTCGGCTTTACGAATGTGCTCCGTGTGTCAGGCAAGAAAGCGGGCATCCTGACCTTGATTGGAGACATGGGCAAAGGGTGGGTGATGGGTTTCGTCGCGACGCAAATGCTGCATGAAGAATGGGCCATCCTGGCCGTTGCACTTGCGCCGTTTCTCGGGCACCTGTTTTCGCCGTTTCTCGGATTCAAAGGCGGAAAGGGCGTTGCAACCGCTCTCGGGTCCGTCCTCGGTGTTGCGCCGTTCATCGGTTTGTTGCTGCTTCTGGCATGGATTGGAGCGGTGGCTATCTGGCGCTACTCTTCAGGCGGCGCACTGACGGCATTCGGACTCTTTCCCATCCTTGCGGCATCTCTTCGGCCAACGGCTCCGTTTGCGCTGTTCTCCGTGCTCGTGACAAGTCTCATTGTGATCAAACACAAGGGGAACATCGAACGGCTGTGGAAGGGGACGGAGAGTAAGATGGGTGAGCGGAAGAATTAGGGGAGCAGCCAGGTCGTCCTTCTTGCTCGCCGAACGCGCGCCCTCAGAAGGACCTCGTTCGATGCGCGCAGTGAACGACAACCTGGCCGCTCCCCATTCTTCCTTTTGAGAGGTGAGAAGAAAGCAATCTATGCGCGCAATTCTGGATTCAACCGGCTCGCCGTGAATGGTCTGTTGTGGATTAACAATTACTCGCACCGAGTAGTGGCGCCAAGATCACCACTTAGTCATAGTGGCATTGACAGACTGTAGCCACGCGGATACACTCCACATGTTCGAGATCTGCAAGACTCAGACATTCGTTCAGTGGTTGGATGAGTTACTAGACATACGGGCAAGAGCTCGTATTTTAGCGCGAATCAAACGGCTTGAGGAAGGAAATGCCGGGGATGTTAAGCCGGTGGGTGAGGGCGTCTCCGAAATGAGGATAGATTGCGGTCCAGGGTACCGGGTCTATTTTGTGAGACGGGGGCGTCAGGTTATTGTACTGTTGGCTGGCGGCACTAAGCGCACTCAGTCTGCTGATATCAGGATAGCCTTGCGAATTGCACGTAATCTATAGGAGCGCCGTATGGGACAAACGACTACAACTCGCTTTGATGTCGCTGAACATCTTCGAACACCGGAAGAAATGGCGGCATATCTAGAGGCATGTCTCGAGGAGGCAAATGGCGATGCGGCATTTATCGCCAAGGCATTAGGTGATATCGCACGAGCTCAAGGGATGGCTCAGGTCGCACGTGATGCTGGTCTCTCCCGTGAAAGTTTGTATAAGGCGCTATCAGGCGAGCGGAGCCCTGGATTCGATACGATTCTTAAGGTGGTAGGAGCGCTGGGTTTGAAACTGCATGCCCAAGTTCCACAGAGACATGGCTCACGCCGATCTGGTGTTCGGTCCCGCGTGCGTGCACCCAAACGGCGCGCTGCATGAACTCTTGACATATTGAGCGCGACAATTGATTCGTAGTTTCACCTCCGAATTGACTCTCCTTCACCCCATTCATATAATGCGACGCGTTTTACGATTTGCCTTTCGGGCCTGCAGATACACGATCATTCTCTGAAGAATGCTGTGAAGGGAAAATACAAGTGAAACGAACAATCGTTATCTGGCTTCTCACGCTTAGTACGGCAGCATTAGCCAGCTGCTCGTCGAAAGATCTGTATAAGACCGGTCAGTCTTGGCAGGAAAACCAGTGCTTCAGGATTGATGACATACAGGAACGAAACCGGTGTCTGTCCAACGCATCGGTCTCTTACGAGCAGTACCAACGGGATGTCGACGCTGCGCCTCAGCCGAAGTAGTCCCCATCTCTGAGTAAGTTCTTACCTGCCGGCCGCCGAACAGATTCACGCGATGCTACCAGGCAACGGGGCTAACTTGTGCGGAATAACCGAGTTGGGCGAGAGTATGTTCCCAGTCATCCCAGGTGAGGCGAATGCGCGTAAGTACGGGCCAAGTCGAGGTGTTGTTCTAGAGAGGCTAATCTAACGGAGGAGTTACAGCACGGCTACGCGGTGCGAGGCGATTTTCTTCGTGTTCGGATTGAGCGTCGGGTTATGCGTGTTGTTTTCTCAGCCAATACGAGCAACCCGGCCAGTGCTTTATTGACAGCCTTTGAGGTGGGAAAGGCTTTGGCAATTGCTGGTTCCAGCAAGACGACAGAAGTTCCTGCGGCTACTGCTGAATAAAATTTTCCTCTTTCCAGCTTCGGAAAGTCCGACCGTTTGTACCCCGAACGCATTTCGTCTTTATCCCTCTTCAGATATTGCATACTTTTGAGTATCATGAATGCCTCAAAGCTGCAAGGAGATGGATGAGCATCGCCTGCGTTTCACCATTGAATTGACTCTCCTGTACCCCCTTCATATAATGCGGCTCGTTTAAGGTTTGCCTTTTCCGACCTCCACTTATGCGATCGTTTTTCAAGGGAAACGCAGCAACAAAACTGGCTCAATTGCAAGCTGGATTACGCCACGCGTTTGCCGTTCGGCCTGAGACTCAGCCCCTTGCCATTGAAGATGTCCAATTACTGGAGCGGATTGCCGAGGTCATCGTCAAACGCGGAATGGCGGCGCCGGCGACGATGTTTTTGGAATCCATGGGGCCGATGAACTTCTTGGGCAGTCAGGCTCTGCACTTTCTTACTCCCATCATTGAGTGTGCTGTCAATGCTAGAGAAATCGAACAGGTTGCCCGATTGCTCGAACGTCGAGATACGGTGACTCGTCTTATTACCATCATTGAAGCCAAGTCTGCTCCCCGCGCTCCGCAAGGAGCGCCAACCCAATGAGGCACCTCCGTAAAGCGTATCTCGTGAAGGGTATCTCGCAGGCGAATGATGAGATACCTGATACGAACGACGCGGTTCGTGCACAAGCCACACGCTTCTTGTTCATATCTTGCGAACGACGAGATACGAGCTACGAGATACGTGATTGTGATCAGGCACCTTGTTGATGACGACGCACGAACAAGTCAAGACGGCCACTCCGTTGAATGTCATCGTTGCTACGGATTGTGGTAGCACAACTACCAAAGCCATTCTCATCGAAAAGGTCGGGGACGAGTATCGGCAGACCTATCGCGGTGAAGCGCCCACCACCGTGGAGGCCCCGTTCGAAGACGTGACGCGCGGTGTGCTGAACGCCATTGCGGAAATCGAAGAGCTGTCGGGCCGAAAAATTTTGGACGGTGACAAGATCATCACACCCAGCCTGAATGACAAGACGGGAGTCGATATTTATATTTCCACCAGCAGCGCCGGCGGCGGCCTGCAGATGATGGTAACCGGTGTCGTGCAGAACATGTCAGGCGAAAGCGCGCAACGGGCGGCGCTGGGGGCCGGGGCTATTGTCATCGATGTGTTGGCAGCCAACGACGGCCGTTTGCCTTACGAAAAGATCGAACGTATCCGTTCCATGAGACCGGACATGATCTTGATGTCGGGGGGGACTGATGGCGGGGCCGTCACGCATGTCGTGGAGATGGCGGAATATGTCGCGGCGGCGGAACCTCGGCCGCGATTCGGCGTGACGTATAAGCTGCCGCTGATCTATGCGGGCAACAAGGAAGCCCAACCGCAAGTCAAAAAAATTCTGGAAAGCAAATCGGCATTGGTCGTGACGGAAAATATCCGCCCCGTGCTGGAACGGGAGAATTTGGCGCCGGCGCGAAACAAGATTCACGATCTGTTTCTCGAGCATGTCATGCAGCAGGCACCCGGCTACAAGAAGCTCATCGACATGGCCGGCGCGCCGATCATGCCGACTCCCGCAGCGGTGGGCCTGATCATGGAGGCGATCGCCAAACGAGAGCATTTAAATTTAATCGGCGTGGATATCGGAGGAGCGACTACGGACGTGTTTTCGGTGTTTGAGGGAGTATTCAACCGAACAGTCAGCGCCAATCTTGGGATGTCCTACAGCGTGTCGAACGTGCTGGCTGAAGCCGGACTGGCCAACATCATGCGGTGGGTCCCCTTTACGATCGATGAGCAAACCCTTCGCAACCGCATTAAGAACAAGATGATCCGGCCCACGACCATTCCTCAGACGCTCGATGAACTGCAAATCGAGCAGGCCATCGCCCGGGAGGCCTTGCGACTGGCCCTGATCCATCACAAGTCGCTCGCCACCGGATTGAAGGGGGTACAACAAGAACGGACGATTTCGGATGTCTTCGAACAACAGACGTCCGGTAAGACGTTGATCGACATGTTGAAGCTGGACCTGATCGTCGGAAGCGGCGGTATCCTCTCCCATGCGCCACGCCGGATCCAATCGATGCTGATGATGGTCGATGCGTATGAACCGATGGGCTGTACGAGATTGTCGGTCGACAGCATCTTCATGATGCCGCACCTCGGCCTGCTGTCCACGATCAATGAGAAGGCGGCAACCGAGGTGTTCGTCCGGGATTGCATGATTTATCTCGGGACCTGTGTCGCTCCGATTGGACAGGGAAAAGACGGTGAAGTGTGTGCCGACTACGACATCACGTGGCCCGATGGGAGGACCGTGAAGGAGCGATTGAAATTCGGCGAGTTGAGGCTCTTTCCACTGGAGTCGGACAAACCGGCAACGATTAGGGTTCAGCCTGCCAAACAGGTCAATATGGGGGCGGGTGCGGGTGTGGCCGTCACAAAGGAAGTCCATGGAGGTGTCGTTGGACTGTTGCTCGATGGCCGTGGCAGGCCGCTTCGACTTCCGGCTGACCAACACGATCGCGTCGCAGCGTTGTCGAAATGGTTTGATGCAGTCGGGTTATACTCAACGGGAGCTGATGGCAGATAGCAGATGGCGTATAGAACGAGATTGAGAAGAGCGAGGCTTGTGCCATCAGCCATCAGCCATTAGCCATCTGCCATTTGCTCTTGGGTTTTAGGACATGGCTCATTCATATACCCCCGGTTTAACCGTCACCGACCATACGGTCATTCCTCGTCGGCGGATGCTGCCTCTGCCGGGAAACGTATTGGTCAAGGTCGGTGACAAGGTCCGTTCCGACCAGGTTGTCGCAAAGGCGGAGTTGCCGGGGAAAGTATTCCCCCTCAATCTCGCCAATCAGCTCAGCGTCTCGCCGAATGAGATCAAGGACTATGTCGTAAAAAAGGAAGGCGACGTTGTCGAGAAGGACGAGATACTTGCCGAGAACAAGCCACTGATCAAATGGTTCAAGACGGAGATTCGATCGCCGGTCGCAGGCACCGTCGAATCAGTGTCGATCGTCACGGGGCAAGTGCTCTTGCGTGAACCTCCGAGAGTTCTTCAGCTCTTGGCCTACGTGGATGGGGCCATCATTGAAACAATTCCACAGCAAGGCGTCGTGGTCGAGACAACGTGCAGTTTAGTTCAGGGTATCTTCGGCGTCGGCGGGGAAACCTCCGGCGAAATTACAATGGCCGTGAGGGCTCCGGACGAACCGCTTACGGCGAATCATTTCACTTCAACCATGAAGGGGAAAGTGGTCGTAGGAGGATCATTCCTTTCAGCCGAGGCGATGAAGCAGGCTAAGGCGGTTGGGGTGGCCGGCTTGGTCGTCGGTGGAATTCACGATGAAGATTTGCGCGCGTTGTTGGGGTATGACCTCGGCGTGGCGATTACGGGAACGGAGCATGTCGGCTTTACCCTGATTCTCACCGAGGGGTTCGGAACGATTCCGATGGCAACCAGGACGTTCAAATTGTTGTCCGCCAGTGCCGGTCGAAAAGCCTCGATTTCCGGCGCCACTCAGATCAGAGCCGGGGTCATTCGCCCGGAAATTATCATTCCACAGGAAGAGACAGCCGCCGGAAAGAACGCTCCGTTGCAACGAGAGGGGATTCGCATCGGCGATCCGGTCCGCATCATCCGTGATCCGATGTTCGGGCGGATCGGCGAAGTGTCGGCGCTCCCGTCCGAGCTCACCAAGATTCCGACGGAAAGTGACGTGCGGGTGTTGGAAGTGAAGTTTTCCGACGGAAAACGAGTCGTGATTCCGCGAACGAATATCGAAGTCATCGAGGGGGCGTGAAGCGTGAAGTGTGAAGCGTATCTAGTGAAGCGTCGAACTGATCGCTCAGCCTGCCTTGTACTATTGATGATTGTGTGCGTGTTGAGCCTTTGCCCCTCCTATACGTCAGCTCAAGCATCGATCACGGCTCCGCAAGATATTCACGTCTTCGATACGCCGAACGACGGAGGAGGGAGCCTCACCGTTCAGTGGGCGCCTTCGCCAAGCGACGGGCCCGATACTCGATATCAGGTCTTGGCCGCCGAGGCCTCTGCAACTGATCCGGCAACGTTCACGGTCATCGCGGAATTTCCCGCCAACACGAAATACGTCAAAGACACGAAAACCGCCTGGTGGACAAGAAGATCGGACAAAACTTGGCACCAGGCGATCGTTAAAAGTGTAAAGGGTATCGAGGTGAAGGATGAGACCCCCTATGCCGTTGCCGTCGCGACCGTGCAAGGGGAGCGGCGTGAATTCAGCCCCATACAAGTTGCCACACCGGCTGCCGACTGGTTCAACTGGAACCAGCTGAACAACCTGTTCATCGCAGTCTCGTTCGGCGGACTGATTTTCTACACGATCCGTTACGCGAAGCGGAATAACATTTTTCTTCGCCGTATTCCGGGTCTCGATGCGGTGGATGAAGCGATCGGACGAGCGACAGAACTTGGAAAACCCATTCTCTATTTGACCGGCGCGCATGGCTTGCAGGATCCTTCGACGATCGCTGCCGCCGTCATCCTAGGCGGAGTTGCAAAACGGGCTGCTCAATATGAAACCGAACTGCTGGTGCCGCACCGCGAGCCGATTACGATGGCGGTGTGCCAGGAGATTACCAAACAGGCCTACCTGGAAGCGGGAAAGCCCGATCTGTTCAAAGAAGACGCGAATTTTTTCATTACCGAAGATCAATTCAGCTACACAGCGGCGGTGGACGGCATCATGCTGCGGAAGAAACCGGCCGCCAATTTCTTCATGGGGCATTACTTTGCCGAGTCGCTACTGCTCACAGAAACCGGCGCAAGTACCGGCGCCATACAAATTGCCGGAACAGATGCAGACCATCAACTGCCATTTTTCGTGACGACGTGCGACTACACCTTGATCGGTGAAGAGCTGTATGCCGCCAGCGCATACCTTTCCAGGGAACCGGTCCAGATCGGAACGCTTCGCGGTCAGGATGTTGGGAAGGCCATTATCTTGAGCGTGCTCGCCGTCGGCACGGTCCTGGCAACGATCGGCCTCGTCACAGGCGCGCAATGGCCGCAGATTTTTCTCGATCTCTTCAGGGACCTCAAATGATCTTTCTGCGACGGCAACTTCCTCTCCTGATCACGCTCATCACTGGTTTGCTCTTCGCAGGCCAATACTATGTGCC
Organism: uncultured Nitrospira sp.; assembly: GCA_964587955.1. Classification (GTDB taxonomy): domain Bacteria; phylum Nitrospirota; class Nitrospiria; order Nitrospirales; family Nitrospiraceae; genus Nitrospira_D. The sequence continues at coordinate 396 of CAZPNQ010000015.1, read as the reverse complement.
GCATCCCGCCTCGGAACAAATGCTCACCTCTGCAACGAAGTGGCTGCAGATCATCGGGGGCTTCGCGTTGATTTTGGGTGTGACCAGTCTATTTCATCAACATGCGGTCACGATCAAACGGCAAGAGGCGGGATGGGGCTATAGCCTTGTCTTGTATGCCGGCATGCTCGGAACGATCGCTGTCGGACTATGGGCCAACGGTAAAGAAAGTGTCGATGGAGCGACAACGGCGTTTGGCTGGGTATACAACTTTATGGTGGTGCCGTTGCAAGGGACGATGTTTGCCGTCCTGGCTTTCTTTATCGCCTCGGCAGCCTACCGTTCGTTTAGGGCCAGAAGCTGGGAAGCGGGAGTGCTCTTGGTGGCGGCCGTGATCGTCATGATGGGGCGTGTGCC
>CAZPNQ010000014.1:0-48659 GCA_964587955.1 uncultured Nitrospira sp. | reverse complement strand
CAGCCCGTCGCTCCACCGGCGGCCCGGCATCAAGCGGCCGGTAAACTCATCGACGATGATGACTTCGCCGTCCTTGACCACATAATCCACGTCTCGTTTGTAGAGCGTATGGGCTTGCAGCGCCTTTACGACGTGATGAACCATGTCCATGTTGGCCGGATCGTACAGATTGTCGACGCCCAAGAGCTTTTCCACTCGTGCGTTGCCGTCTTCCGTGAGCGAAGCGGTCTTGGTCTTTTCTTCGATGGTGTATTCTTCAGCTTTGAGTTGGGGAATGATCGCATTGATTCGATAGTAGAGATCGGTGGTCTGATCGGTGGGACCCGAGATGATCAGCGGCGTCCGGGCTTCGTCGATCAAAATACTGTCGACCTCGTCGACGATGGCGAAATTGAGCTCGCGTTGGACACATTGATTCAGCGCCGTCACGACCAAATTGTCACGGAGATAATCGAACCCGTATTCGTTGTTCGTTCCATAGGTGATGTCGGCGCGATAGGCTTCGGGTCTGGTGCAGGGCCTGAGGTGTTGCAGACGCTTATCGGACGCATCGTAGGTTGGGTCATAGATGAATGACGCATCGTGTTGAATGATGCCGGTCGATAAACCCAGGGCATGATACAGCTGCGCCATCCATTGGGCGTCTCGTTTGGCAAGATAATCGTTGACGGTGACGAGATGGACCCCTTTGCCCTCCAGGGCATTCAAGTAGATGGGCAACGTGGCCACCAGGGTTTTCCCTTCGCCGGTTTTCATCTCGGAGATGCGGCCACGGTGGAGAATCATGCCGCCGATCAATTGCACGTCGAAATGCCGCATGTTGAGTTTGCGACGCGACATTTCGCGGCACACGGCGAATGCTTCGGGCAAGATATCGTCCAAGGATTGGCCTGCTTCCAGGCGCTTCTTGAAGTCCTGCGTCTTGTCGGCAAGGGCTTGATCGGAGAGGGGAGTGAGACCGGCCTCGAGGCCGTTGATCTGCTCCACGATCGGCCGCAGAGCCTTGATTTCTCGATCGTTTTTACTGCCGAAAATCAGATTGAGTACTTGCGTAACCATATAGAAGAGCCATGTAAATGTAGTGTTGAATAACGGTGATGTTTAAGAAATAGATCGTGGAGTATACAGCATCTATCCAATGAATCCTACCCGATCCTCCGGCGGAGTCATGGCGGCTTGACAGATATCGTCTCGGTCACCTAGTATTCTACGCCTGTTGCATCTGTAGTATCGGGTGCATTAGACTGACAGTGCTACAGGTATTGTGAGCAGAGTCTCCGATGAATAACCGCTTCCGCAAGTTCCTTTCTCTTTCACTTATCCTCTGTATCCTCGCCGTCAGCGCAATCGCACAGGCACAATCCGCGGAGCATGCTGGACACCACGCGCAACATCAAGCAGCCACGCATGGGACAGTACTCTGCTCTTGGATGTGTGCTGCGGGAACGGTTTTAGACAGCGACGTCATTTTGATTCGTGCCGAACGTAGCGCCGTAGCTTTTCTTCCGATCCCTCATTCGATCGAGATCAGTTCTGAGCCATCATCCATCTCTTCTAGCCGCGCCCCTCCGTCCTTCTCATCATAATAATCACCGTATCGCTTGTTTGTGATTGTGTATCTCGTCCGGGCGGCTGCCTCCGCTACGGACCAGCGCGGGGCGCAGGCCCATCTCATTGACCTACGTCCCGCACTTTTTCAAAAGCGGGTGACGCACTAAAGGAATTTAAAGACTGTTTGCCGACAGTCAGGAGGTCGCAAAATATCATGATATCGGCAGATGACAATCGATTATTGGTTCCTGCCTGGAGTATCTCGCTGATGCTGCATGGAGCCGCTGTCGGCTTGGCGCTCGCGTTCGCCACACAGATGAAGCCCGTTTTGCCAGAAGATGTGTTCAAGTGGGATGTGGCATTGGTCGAGGCGGTAAAGTCTGAAGCCTTACCTGAACAACCGCCATCCACAGCCGTTCCTCCATCAAAGCCAAAACGAGTACCGCAGACGACTAAAGCGGTCATACAGCCGGAGAAGGTGGAACCAGCTCAACCGACGGTCGAACCGGTACAGCGGATCGAGCAGAAGATTGAGCCTCTGCCTCATGAAGAAACGATCGAGCCAAAGGCCGAATCGGTTGCCGTTGCTCTTCCGTCCGAGCCGGTTGAAACTCCACCTGTCCACCAAGAGCAGACCACCGACGTATCTGTAGCTTCCGTGCCACATGAGCCACAGCCTGCACAAGAGGCGCCACAATCTTCGCCGCCTGAAACCATCGTAAGTTCGGATGTGAAGCTTGATTTTCGGTGGCTTGCAGAATCGTTGTATCGCCGAGTCGCCGAGCTCAAACGCTATCCGAATTCGGCGCGCGCGAACGGCCAAGAGGGAAAAGTGGTATTGAAAGCCGTCATACGATCCGATGGACACTTGGCTGACGTATCCGTCCAAAAAAGTTCAGGACATGCGGTGCTCGATGCTGCGGCGATGGAAGCGGTGAAGCTCGCGTGCCCGCTCCATATGAAACATGCCATCGGAAAACCAATGATCGTGGTCAGCCTTCCGATTGTGTACAGCTTGGTTAACTGAGCTGCGAAGGATCTTGAATGTTGTCAGGATATGAGCGGATGAAAATGCGGCAAGGTGCATCGATGCGAGGGCGCGCGATCGGAATCGCCGTCGGGCTGTCAATGCTGGGACCATTGCCGATATGGGCAGAGACCCCTGATCAGCACATCACGATGGGCCCGAAGTGGGTGACAGTGCATCACGTCAAGAGCGTGGTAGGGCCGTCGGTGCAGATCGATGAGCAGGGTCTCGTTTCAGCTGCCTGGATAGAAGAGGACAAGGACACGCGCACCATTTTATTTGCAAAATCCGAAAAGCCAAGCGGTTCGTTCGGAGCCCCTGTTCCTGTCAATCGGCCCACCGAGGACGTCTATTATCGTCAGGAGTCTCCGGCCCTAACGGCTCATGGGAATGAAGTCTTTGTCACTTGGTCACAGACTCATCCGAAGATCACCCCGGATAAGCCGTTTTCCGGCGAACTGAGACTCAGCAAGTCCCCCGATGGAGGACGAACATTTACTCCGTCCATCTTGGTGAATGATGACGGCCAAGTGATCCAGCACACGTTCGATTCGATCCAGTCCGCTTCGGACGGAACTCTGCACATGGCTTGGATCGATGGGCGTGAAGGCAAAAAGGAGCCGGGGACGTTCGTGGCCACATCGGTCGATCATGGCCGCACGATCGCGAGGAACGTCAAGATCGACGACAATACGTGCGTCTGCTGCAGAACGGCCGTAGCAACCTCTGCCGATGGAGTCGTCTATATCGCCTGGCGAAAGATTTTCGAGGGCAATGTTCGTGAGACCGTGGTATCTCGATCGTTGGATGGCGGCAAGACGTTCTCACCATCGGTCGTTGTCGGCAATGACCGATGGGTGTATCCGGCCTGTCCTCATCGGCCGGCCTCTCTGAGTGTCGATCGATCGGGCCGCCTATACGTGGTGTGGTACACGGAAGGTGCCGACGAAACTCCCGCCGTATATCTGGCCTACTCTGACGACCAAGGCAAGAGTTTTTCCCCCAAAAAGCAATTGAATCGTGCAAAGGGAACGTTCCCGGACCATCCGCAGATGGCGGTCGATCCGGCTGGAAGAATCGTCGTGGTATGGGAGGAGCAGTCGCCGGTTCGTCGAGAGGTGGTCGTGAGCTATTCGCTCGATCACGGCCAAACGTTCAGCACACCGATCAAACTGAACGAAAAAAACGGGCAGACGCCGACCGTCGCGGTCAATCGGCAGGGGACGGTGGTGATGGGCTGGAAAGAACATGCGATGCCTGCTCATCGCCTGGTCTTCCAAACCATGCAGTTTCCCACGGTGAATCTCACGCTAAGAGAGCCCGGAAACTATGAACCGTAAGACCGGTCGCGTCTCGATCGTCTTGCTGCTCGCGGGATTCGCGATCATCGGTATCGGCGGGTATATCGCTTGTGCCGCAACCCTGGTGAGCGATCCTTTTGCCGCAATGCGCGTCACTCGGCTTCCCACGGCTGTTCCGATGGCGGCATTTGACTTGAAAGCGCTCGATGGCGGAACCATCCGTTCCAAGGAGTTGGGCGGGAAGGTCATATTGCTCAATTTTTGGGCGACCTGGTGCGGACCCTGTAAAGAGGAAATGCCATCGTTGGCCAAACTCCAAGCGCAGTTCGATCCGACTCGGTTCCAAGTCGTCACGGTCACGACGGACATGCATCCGCGCGGTATCAAGCAATTTCTGGATCATCTGGGGATTCATCTGCCCGTACTGTTTGACGAGAGCGAGGACGTGTCCAGGGCGTTTATGGTGCGAGGCTTGCCGACAACAGTACTCATCGCCCAAGACGGTCGTGCCGTTGGACGCGCGATCGGTCCCAGGGCTTGGGATAGCGAAGAGTCCGTGGCGCTGGTACGCCACGTCCTCGAAGAATCAAAATGAAACGCTGGATTGCGCTCATTGCAGGCGGGATAGTCGTGCTCTACACCGCGCTCGCAATCGGTGCGGCAGGTTGTCTCCTCATGCAGGCAGAAGGGGTCAGCCATGCACACCATTCTCCGTCTCATGCCCCGCACTCGCCGCTCTGTGCCTGGAGTTGCCAGGCCAATCCGACGGCGACCATTCCTACAGCCGTACCTCTGGTCGGCGGCGTTGCCTTCGTCACGATACAACCGCTCGTAAGTGAAACCCAAGAAGCCTTTCTCCTCCCTACGGTTTCCCGTTCTCGCGCTCCGCCAGCCTAAATTTCCCCAGTTAATATCAGTTGTAACTGCGTCATCTGTGCGAGCAGCCCATTACGGCTATGTGTCACATCGTTGTGCTTAACAATCTCTAATCAGCGAGGAGTCGACAGTCATGTCTGAACTGGTAGGTGTCTCTCGATGGAGCCGTGCGATCGTAGTCGGAATGGTGGTCATATGTGCAGCCTGGGGGGACCACGCGTTCGCTCAGGATACACCTGCTGCCGATCCATCCGCCTCGCCTCGTGAGAGGGAGCTGCGGGATCAGCTCAAAAACATCCTGCAGGAATTGGACGACCTGCAGCAAAAGAAAGAGAGTGCGAAACCTGAATCGGAACGTTCCTCGATTATCAAGGAGAAAACGGAGCCGGCCACGCCCGAGGCAGCGGCCGAAGCCTCATCCGCAGCAGGGCCGGATTTCGATTTGTCCGACATGAGCATCGTCAGCAAGCGTCTCCAAAAGCGGCCGGAAGGAGTATCCCTGTCGGCGACGATTCCTTCAGAAACAGAATCGCAACCTACCAGAACGATGAAAGAATCCATGGAATCGCTCCCCGGTGTCGTGCTGCGTCAGGCCAACGGTCCTCGTGACTTCAGCATCATGATCCGCGGACAGGGTGCCAAGACGACATTCGCGATTCGAGACATCAAAGTATATGAAGACGGATTCATCCAGACTCAATCCGACGGCCTTTCGCGGCTTGACATTCATGACCCCTGGTTTATGCGCAGTGTCGAAGTCATTCGATGTGCGTCCTCTTCCTTGTACGACAACTATGCACTGGGTGGCATGGTACACTTCAGAACCAGACGAGGCAGCGACATTCGGGGGTTGGAAACCTTCTTCTCAGGAGGCTCGTTCGGCTACCAGAAGTACGGCGTTGCCATCGGTCAAGAAACGGAGAAGTTCGACATTTCGATGTTCGGCAGCCACGTGTCGGAAGAGGGGTATATCCGGCACAGCAATTACAATACGCAAACCATCAACTTCAATGTTCGCTACAAGATCGATGACCGGCAGAATTTCTATTTCAAAGCCATCACCAACTGGCTCAATACGAAGGTGCCGACGAGGCTCACTCAGAGTCAGTTTTTTGCCGATGAGCGGCAGGCAGGCGGTGCGCAGACCACTTGTACGCCTGGCACCTTCAGCGGCGGCTGCGCCAACGCCCTCTTGCTCAACCAAAGCCGCGTCGATCGACGCACGATCATCGGAGGAATTTATGAGCGTCAGATCGATGCGAATACCGTCTTGACAGTAGAGGCCGACTACGACGTCAAAGACATCCAACAGTCATTTTCACAGATTACTGAAAACACCAATCCTAACTATAAGAGCTATGCCGATTTGCGACATGACGGCAGGCTCGGAACGATGCCGTTGAGGAGTTATGTCGGGTTCTTCGTCAATCAGATGGAGCAGAAGGGTAATTCCTTCCAGAATCTTGCAGATGGATTCGGAACCAAAGGGACTCTGATCCAAAATAGCCGTGGAACAATTTTCAACATCGGAGGCCGTTTCCGTGAGGAGTTGGAATTTTTCCCAAACTGGACCTTGGCGGTCGGGCTTGGCTTCGAACAATCCCGCCTTAGTGTGCATGCGACCAACTACGATCAGAATGGGGCGTTTGCTTTCCGATCCAGTGCGAACCGCACGTTTTCAAACTGGGCACCTGAGGGGTCAATAACTTGGAAACCATCGGTAGACCGTCGTCATTGGGTCCGAGCTTCGGCGGGGTATGGCATCCCGACATTCACCAATCTCTTGCGAGATCCCGTCACGGGGCTACCTGGAACCAACTTCAATCTAAAGCCACAAAAGAATCTCAATCTTGAAATCGGCTCAGAAATGAGGCTGCATCCGACATTGCTCGTCCAACTGGTTGGGTTCTATACATTCTATAGAGATGAAATCATCACACAGGTCATTACCGGTAATAACGCGGCGTCGGTGAATGCAGACTCCTCACGGTATCGCGGTATCGAGTTGTTCGCCGATTGGCGGCCAGTGGCAGGTTTGCGGATATCCGGTGCCTATACGCACATCGATTCCGAATACATCAACTTTTCCGACCGAACCGCGGCCGGGTTCATCGTCCGTGATGGAAAACAGGTTCCCAATGTGCCGACCGACATCTTGAACGGCAAGGTCGAGTACTATCATGCGCCATTGGCATTGGGCGCGTGGGTGGAGGGTAATTACTCCAACAGCTACTTCCTGAACAACAGCAATACGTTCGGCTTTCCATCCTACGTCATTGGCAACGTCAATGTGTACAAGAATTTCGAGATTCAGAATTCATCATGGGTCCGATTTGCCAAACTTTTTGTCGAGGTCGACAACCTAGCGGATACGAAGTATGCCGCCTCGGGACAGGTAATTGGAGGGGAGTCCCACGCTGCCGCCGCAGGTCAGCAAATCTTCTTCGCCGGCTATGGACGGGCTGTCTATGGAGGCGTAACGCTTGGGCTCTTTTAGGCGAACAATCTTTCATCTACGAGAATGATGCTGATAGAGATTGCCTGAGCCTTTGACCGTATTCGAGAGTGGACAGCTCAGGCCAATTCTCTAAAAACAGTTCAGCAAGTGAGGGAATGATCATGATGCAAACGGGATATCTCAACCTAAGTGCCAATCGCTGGCGACGACTCTTTTCTGTCGCCATGCTCGCTTGTGCGTTCAGTGCATTCACAACAGAACCAACGGTCGCCGATATGGCCGATTCTGCCGTCCAGCGAGCGGCCAAGCGGACAGTCGTGGAGGGAACGTATCAATTGTCCCCACCGTCTATTCAGTTCGATGAAACGGGCACGTTGCATCTCGCCTGGTTTGAGCAAAACGGCGAGACACCGACGCTCAAGACCGCGCGAATTTCCGACAAAGGCAGCGTTGTCGGAGAGTTTGTCCAAGTCAATCCGATGGGAGGCGAGCCGGATGCCCTCCATCAGGCGCCGGGCTTGGCAGTAGGCAAGAACAACCAATTATTTATGACATGGTCTACGGCGCGAAAGGGCGGCATGTTCGCGTCCGATCTGCAGTTGGCCCGATCCACCGATGCAGGCGCGACTTTTGAACGGCCGGTCTCGGTCAACGACGATGGCCAGGCGATCAGTCACTCTTTCGAAAGCATAGCGGCTGATCGGCAGGGGCAGGTCTATCTGAGCTGGTTGGACGGTCGGAACAAAGACAAGAGCGGCGCAGGAGCGATCTTTGCCTGTTCGCGGGACAGCGGCAAGAGTATCGGTGCCAACATGACGATCGATGGAATGGCTTGTCCCTGTTGCCGTCCCATGATGGCGCTGGCGCCGAACGGAAGTCTCTGGGCGGCCTGGCGAAAGACGTTCGATGGAAATGTCCGCGATGTCGTGCTTGCCAAATCCGTCGATCAGGGCCGGACCTTTTCGGAGCCGATTCTCGTTCAACGTGACGGGTGGGCGTTCCCTGCCTGTCCCCACCGAGGCCCATCTGTAGCGTTCGATCGACTCGGCCGTCTGTACATCGGTTGGTACACGGAAGGGACGGATGAACAACCTCGGCTGTTGTTCGCAGTTTCAGACGATGAGGGCAAGACCTTTTCAAAGCCAGTCTCGCTTCACACCTCGAGTACGTCGCTCCCGGATCAACTTCGGATGGCGGTCCACCCGGACGGCGCAATCGTCGCGGTCTGGGAGGAAGTCACCGGTGTCCGTAAACGGACGGTCATGCGCGTGTCTCTCGATCGAGGCCGCACCTTCGGGGCGGTGCAGGTTCTCAGCGATGGCGCAAAGGCCGAGACCCCGGCCGTCGCCGTTCATCCAAACGGAACCGTAGCCTTGGCCTGGAGCGAGCATGCCTGGCCTCACAATCGGCTGGTCGTGCAGATGGGTACGCTCGGCCGCACGCAAGGCAAGCAACCAGCCCCATGATCGGCTTGAGGTGAGTCTGCTCATCGACGGAAATGAATAAGTCGGGGTCTGAAAAGGAGACTACCCAATGCTTTTGACTGAGGACGCGAGTCAAGCGGTGACGAGCACCATGGAGAAGACTCTTCTCCGAGTCGGAGAAGCGGCCGAGCTGCTGTCGGTCAGTCGCTGGACGATCTATCGATGGGTTGAGGAAGGACGGCTGCGCGGCACGAAGATCGGCAAAGGTAGTTTGCGAATCTTTCGCCAGTCCATCGTCGATTTGATTGAAAGTAATGAGAGCAGCTCGTTCAGCACGTCCTAGCGTGCCTGATATCTATGGCGCCGAACTGTATGGTCAACTGTAGCATCGGTGAGCAGGCATCGGTAGACAAGTTGTCCGGTGTGACGTATAGAGACGGTCATGATTAAGTTCATGACGTGGTCTCGTGTTTCCCGTCATAGTGTGTGTCTCATTGGGCTAATGACGCTGGTCTACAGCGCGTTGCTCGTGATGGCTGCAGGTTGCGCGCTGGCTCATGCGGACCCGTTTCAGAGCCATCAGCATCATCAGGGTGAGCAAGGATCATCCGGTCTCAACTCGCTCTGCGCATGGGCTTGTCAGGCAACAGCGGATGCCGTGGAGGCGAACGGGCCTCCACCGACTGTCACAGAAATACTTGCCGGTCCTATCGATCTCATCCCCTATCCATTTATTCATTCAGCGGGTTTTTCCACCTTTCCCACACGTGCGCCTCCATCAGTTCCTTTCATGAGACTCGGATAAGCGATATCCCGTAAGTTCATTGTCAAGGCTTGTGCGTTTGGCCTCGGCACAGATTTATAAAACAAGCAGCCATGTGTGTTGTCCGAGCAGGCGGCCCTCCGGCTCGGACCGGCGCGGGGCGAAGGTTGGCTGCCTCCTCCTTTGCCCCGCCCCTCTTTCATGGAAGGTGATTATTGTGAAAAGCCTGGATAGGCGGGATTCGTACTTGGGAGAGCCATCATGGCAATCGTTACATAATCGGAATCGTTCTGACAGTGATGGTGACAGTTCCAGGAGGCAGCTTCACAGAAAATGTCGTGAGTGTAGGTATCGGATGTTGAGCGTGAGTGGATCAGGGTGCAAGTCGGTCGGGAGGATCATAACGAGCAGCTGCATAATGGAGGAGGGGCGAGCATGGTAGGGCGGGAGCGCGGTAAGAGATTGGGTCGGCTGGTGGTATTTGCGGGATTTGTGTGCGCCGTGAGTGTGGGTCTGAGCATGACGACGGTGTGGGCCCAAGACGGTTCTGAAAAGAAGGAAGACCCTGCGGTGATTGAGCTGGAACCCCTTCAGGTCGAGGGCAAGCGGATTGAAAACATCGAATCGGTGAAGAAGGAACTAGCCAAACGGCCCTCCAGCAGCATCCTTATCGAAGAAAAGGAAATCGTGCAGTCGCGTGCATTGAATCTCCAAGATGTCTTGCAATTCGCTCCCGGTGTCCGGTTTCAGAGCAGAAACGGAGCAGACGAGGGACAATTTCAAATCCGCGGCACGTCGTTGCGGAACAATTTTCATCATCGCGGAATCAATATCTTGATCAACGGCATCTATTTTGGCGATGCGGACGGCTTTTCTGATTTTGAATCCATCGATCTGCTCGCCTATGAACGGATCGAAGTCTACAAGGGTGCGAACGCGCTCCGCTATGGCGCCAACACGATGGGAGGCGCGATCAATTTCGTCCCTCGAACCGGATACAACGCGTCCACCCTCCAGATGCGGGTGATCGGCGGCAGCTTCGGATTTGTCAGCGGACAAGTGTCCAGCGGGAAAGTCACCTCGCCGTTCAAGATCGGCAACATGGACGCGACGGCGGACTATTACATCAGTGCGTCCGGTAATCGGCAGGATGGGTTTCAAGAGCATAGCGAACAGGCTCGGCAGCGGGTCAATGCCAACGTAGGGCTGCAGCTCGGCACGCATCAAGAGATTCGCGCGTATTTTCTGCAGGCGAATATCTCCGAATTTCTCCCCGGCACGCTCACCAGCGAGCAGCTATTCGCCAATCGAAGGCAGGCGGGGAATCGAACTCCCGGAGCGGATCCGTCCGGGGGAAACTTTTTCGCGTGCGTGCTCGATAGCCAGACCTGTAAGTACGGGCGCTATTACAATCTCCAGAGAATAGGCGTCGCCTACCGAAACGAGTTCGCCGCCAACCAATTCATCGAACTCATTCCCTACTATTCGTACCAGTATCTCGACCATCCCATATTTCAGGTGCTTCGCCAGGACAACCATAACGTCGGGGGGGAGATCCGCTATTCCAACGCGAACCCGATCTTCGGCATGAACAATTCGTTTGTCGTCGGAGTGCAGCCGCGCTATGGCGATCGAAATCAGAGACGGTTCGTGAACGTCCGGGGAAGCGCCGGAGCCCTCACGCAGAGTGCGGCGCTCCGGACGTTTTATGTGGGCGTGTATGGTGAGAATGCGCTGGATCTGACCGACAAATTCACGCTGGTGCTCGGCGCACGATGGGATTATTCGTCTCGGCAAGGCACCATTCAGAATTTTGCGCCGGTCGGGGCGCCGACACAGTCGGCCTCCTCGACACTGGCCAATACACGTCAGGCACTCACTCACTTCGATGCGATCAATCCCAAACTGGGGTTCGTGTATCGGACGACGCCCACGACCCAAGTGTATTTCAACGCCAGCCGCGCATATGAGCCCCCGCTCGATTTGGAATTGTTGTCGTCGGTCAATGCCGATGGCTCCCCCAATAGAGGATTTCTGAATCTCGATGCTCAACGGGGGTGGCAGTTCGAGTTGGGCTACCGCGGTACTACGGCGGATAAGCGTTATCTCTGGGATCTCACGGTCTATGACTTGGAAATGCAAAAAGAGTTTCTTGCTTCGAACATCAACAATCAAAGCACCTTCCAAAATGCGAACGGCACACGCCATGTCGGCGTCGAAGCAGGGGGAACGATGGTATTGGCGAGAGGATTGTTCGCGTCCGGGAGCGGAATGAACGATGACAACTTGCAAGTGCGGGCGGCCTATACCTGGTCCCATTTCCGGTTCACGGAAGATGTGCGAGGTGGCGGCGTGGGAGGTCCCAATGTGCTCATCGCGGCCGAGGGAAATACCATCGCCGGCGCGCCCGAGCATAACCTTGCCGGAGAACTACGTTACGACCATCCTCAGGGATGGTGGCTGGCCCCCAACATGGAATGGGTCATGACCGGGATTTATACGGATTATCTCAACACGGAGAAGGCTCCGTCCTACTTCATCGTCAACTTCCGGTCTGGCTGGAATGTGACCAAGAATCTGTCGCTCTATGCGGAAGGGCGTAACCTGACCGACAAAACGTACTCAGGTGCCGTCACCGTCAACGATTCACTCAGACGATTCGCCAACGTCGGGCAGGGAATCAGCGCCTTCGGAGGAATGGAGTACAAGTTTTGATGGTGAAGGGGATCTGCAATAAGATGCTCCGATGCATCGCCGAAAGCCGTGAGTTCTCCGCGATGCATCGTCTGTGGAAGCGTATCCGCCTCAGGAGGCTGGCTCTGGCGGGCATCAGCTGTGCGGTCATCATCGGCGCTTCAGTCCCTTCCGTGGCTGTGAGTGAACTGAGTGCGGAGCCGAAAAAGTACCAATTCTCGAACGGGCGTTGGTTTGATGGCGAAGGGTTCCGGCGCGACACATTTTATGTCGTCGATGGTCTTCTGACGCGGAACGCTCCGGCCCATGTGGACGAAGTCGTCGATCTCCATGACGGGTTTGTGGTGCCGCCGTTCGGTGAAGCGCACAATCATAACGTGGAAGGCGCATGGAACATCGACACAGTCGCTAAGCGGTATCTGGATGACGGAGTGTTCTATGTCAAGATTCCAGGAAACATCGGAGAGTTGACTGACCGAATTCGGTCCCGTATCAACTTGCCGGCCAGCGTGGACGTGACCTTTTCCAATGGTGGGTTGACGGCGACGGGAGGGCATCCGGCACCTTTGTATGAAGAGGTGCTTTCAGGCTCCCGCTATGCCCCGCTTCTCGGCCCGGTTGACAAAGGTTGGTTCAACAACCGCGGGTACTTTTTCATCGATAGCGAGCATGATCTTTTGGAAAAGTGGAAGCTGATCCTCTCCGGGAAACCGGACTTCATCAAGATATTTTTAGCGCACTCGGAAGACTTTGACCGACGGAAGTCGGTCTCGACACCGAATGCGCACAGCGGCTTGAATCCGAAGCTCGTGCCCGTGATCGTTCGCAAAGCCCATGATGATGGATTGCGTGTCAGCTGCCATGTGGAGACCGCTGAGGATTTTCGCCGTGCGGTAGACGCCGGCGTGGATGAAATCACGCATGTTCCCGGCTGGTGGATTCCTGCGGAGGAAGATGCCGCCACCGCTCGATTGACCGAAGACGATGCCGATCGCGCCGCCTCGACCCGAATCGTGATCGTCACGACGACGGTCGCAGCCTCTCTCATGCCTGGCCACGGAGGGCAGGCCACCGAAGGCCATCATCACCATGGAGGCGATCTTCATAGCCGCCCATCAATGCATCGATCAAGCGGGGATGCGTCCACGCGCGATGTCATGAAAGCCAATCTGCTTCTCCTGCATCGTAAGGGAGCACGAATCGCCATCGGCAGTGATCATGCCGAAACCTCGGTCGCCGAGGCGTTGAATTTGCGCGAGCTGGGAGTCTTTGACAATCTCACGTTGCTCAAGCTGTGGTGTGAACATACTCCGAAGGCAATTTTCCCTGACCGGCGCATCGGCCGATTCCAGGAAGGATATGAGGCCAGTTTTCTCGTGCTCGCCGGCAATCCCATCGAGCGGTTCGACCATGTGACGAAGATCGTGTTCCGGATGAAACAGGGACACGTTCTGATGAGATGAGTTTACTCAAGCACGGTATCTGCGAGTTGTGACGGCGAGTATATCAATGGGAAGGTAGGACAGCTAAAGCCGCTCGCTGTAGGCTGTACTCGAAGGGTATAGACATGAGTCAAGCCACAAACAGAACGTCGCTGACAGTTTTGATCACGGGCTTCATGCTTCTAATCGGCAGCGGGTTGGTATGGGGAATGGGCTCACGGGTTCCGGCGGTGGGCACGGTCGCGGAGGACTTTCGTCTGGCCGATCTGGAAGGGAACTCACAGAGCTTGAGCCAATATCGTGGGAAGATTGTCTTGGTAAATTTTTGGGCTACCTGGTGCAAACCCTGCATAAAGGAAATGCCGGCCATGCAGACCGTCTATGACAAGCTGCGTGATAAGGGATTCGTCGTGCTGGCCATCAACGAGCTGGAAGACGAGGCTAAAGTGCGTGAGCACATCAAGCAACATGGCCATACGTTTCCGGTGCTTGTGGACCGAGATAACAAAGTGGCGAACCAGTTCGGTGTGTTCGGGTTGCCTGTGAGCGTATTCATCGATGAGAAGGGAATTGTTCAAGAATATATCAAGGGTGGACTCTTGACCGAGCAGATCGTTTTAGATCTGGTGGTACGTATTCAGAAACATGAACCGATGAGCGCCACTTCCTTGCGTTAGACGCGCAGCATGAGAATGTTCATAAAACCATCAGGACTAGTCTGGGCATTACTGCTCGCCATTGTATTGGCGAACGGATTTATGGCTGCACCCAGTGTCGGCCATACCGAGCACGACGCCTGCCATCAGACGCAAAGCCATTCAACCGGTCTCTGTGCGTGGCTGTGTGCAGGCGGCGTAGGAATCGAGTCGTCCATCGTTGAGTCCGCTTCCGGACTTCAGCTTCTTGAATGGATCAGTATCCCTTCCTGTGACGCAGCTTTCACTGTGGTCTCGCTCCCGTACTTCTTCCGCGGACCTCCTCGTCTTCTGGCATAACGGCATAATCGACAGCGAATTTTTAACAAACCGTGGCTCGCGACAGGATTCGTGTGCGTGTTCCGCCGTGTCACAAAACAGAAAGAGTTTGGCTCATGGTTCGCACGATCTGGTCTTCTGTTCTTGCGGTTAGTGGTGTGATTTTGATGGTGGCCTCAATATTCGGGTCGTCGACGGCCTCAGCGTCCTGCGGCTCGGTCAGTTGCTTTGTGGTGATCGGCTCTCAGCAGCAAGTGCCGATGAAAGGTCTCCTGACCGTCAATGCCATCTACAACTATACGCCGATGGAGGCGCCTCAGGGTGAAGGAGGGAACATCCCCTTTGCCAATCAGGGTGAACGGAGTCTCACGCTAGCGAACTTGAACGTCAACCGCATCGAGACCACCACGCGCACCGCGACCCTGGATCTCAATTATGGTTTGACCGAACGTCTCGGCATCCAAGTATCCATCCCGTACAAGCATGTGGAGTCGAATGCTCAGATCGGAGAACTCACGCCTGTGCCCTACAGCGAGAGAGGGCTCGGCGATATCCGCGCGGCATTGAAGTACAACGTGCTGCCCACCCTTCGCAGCATGGTTGTCCTGGGCGTGGGGGTCGATTTTCCGACCGGGAGCTACGGCCGGTTTGCGCGGGAAGGCATCTTGGCCGAGTCGACCCTGCAAATCGGTCGGGGCAATTTCGGTGTCATTCCGATGATGTATCAAACCTATGAGCTGATTCCCCACCGGCTGAACCAGTTCGCTATGGCGAGTTATCGGTACACGGCTAAGAACAGCGACGGTTACAAGTTCGGCGATGAAGTGAACGCGAGCCTAGGGGTCAATATCATCCCGCTCGAGCAGACACCCTGGTTGGTACTGACGCAACAGGTCAATTTCCGATGGATGCAGAACGATGCCATGGACGCGGCGCTCTTCCTATTTAATTCCGGCACGGGCTCATCGATTCTGCTCGACCCGGTCGTCAAATTTCGGGCGGTGCCGACCACCGGATCGACCTATGTCGCGTATTCACCGGGAATTATGTTGAATGCATTCAACTTTGCCTCATTCTATTTCATCGCTCAAATCCCCATTCACCGTGACTTCAACGGCAATCTGGAACAACAGATCAGTTACATCTTTGGTGTGACCAAATCATTCCAGCTGTTCGGGGGATCCTCGTAGGAGACGACGGGACAGTAGCAGGATGATGATGAGTCACAGATCGGAAATATGGAGTCTCAAACGTAGAGAGTCATTCGCTCGCGTGCTAGCGGGTTGTTGTGTCGCTCTCTGGCTGGCCGGTTCTGTCTCTTCCGTACAGGGAAATCTCATCGGGCGATGGACCGGCTCACACTGTCCGCAAGGGCAAACGCAGAACCAACAACACAGTCCCGGTCATTGTGTTTGGCACTGCGGTGGAATCGGCGATCAGGCATCCAGTGATCGGGGCAGAGCGTCGATCACTATTCCTGCGGGGTATGTCTGGAGTCACGGCGCCGTTGTTTTGCATACCGCTGTATTTCATGCGGAGATCGTTCCACGAGGACCACCGTCTGATAAGAGTCTAGATTGTGTCACGTGACGAAACCG
Organism: uncultured Nitrospira sp.; assembly: GCA_964587955.1. GTDB lineage: Bacteria > Nitrospirota > Nitrospiria > Nitrospirales > Nitrospiraceae > Nitrospira_D. The sequence continues at coordinate 32,551 of CAZPNQ010000014.1, read as the reverse complement.
GCAGCGCTCCCCGGTACGAGAGCGACAATTAATGAGGAAGGAATGTTCCATGGAAGCCATAACGAAGAGACGAATGATTGCATCCTGTGCCAAAACGAGTGTGCTGGGGCTTGCGCTGATCGGTCTTGCCGCCTGTAACTCAGGAGAGACGACCCCCACGGCAGCAACACCGGCACCCGGCGGCAGCGCCGGGTTCAGCGGGCCGCTGGCATTCGTGAATAATACGGGCGACAGGACGCTGACGAGTGTCGGTCTGAAGGGAGATTCCGGCAACGTGGTAGTCAACACCATCGACGCGGGAAAATTTGAGAACGTGGCTTTGGGGGATATGCAGTACTCCAGCGGAGACTGGTTGTTCGTGAATCTCACAGCAGCCAATAAAGTTGCGACGATCGATCCGTTGACGGCGGCTACTCCAGTGCATGAGGTGAATCTGCCAGCCGGCACGCGACCGGTCCATATCTACCGCGATGCGAACGATGGAGAAGTCATATGGAGCATGAGCGATGGCGATAACGTTCCAGGCTCGACGACACCTGGAGACGATTTGGTGAACTGCGGGACTCAAACTGGCGGATCCGTGACCGTCATGCACAACTCCCATCTCGGGCCGGGGGCGACTCCTCCCACCGTGCTGCGAACGATTTGTGTACTGGCCGATGGCCACAAGGTCACGGCGTTTTCTTCCGGAGCCGGAATGCCGAAACGGGCATTCATTTCGAGCGAAGTCGGCGGCGAAGTTGCGGTGATCGACGACCAAGAAGGTTCACCGACATATCTACAGATGATCCACCGCATCGATTTGTGCAAAACCAACAAAGAAGCGACGTTGCCGACACCGGCTACGTGCAATCCGGAAAATGCAACAGGAACAACCCCATTCACGTCAAACAATGCGGGTCCGCACGGCATCCGTTGGTCGAAACTCACGAGCAAAGTCTACAGCATCCAGGAGGGGTATCACGAAATTGCGGAAATCGATCCGATAACATTCGCGACTACGAATACATTCGACCTCGCCGGCACACCCTACACGGGCTACGGAATTTCACCCGATGGTCGGTTCTTGTTGTTGCGTGGTGACACGACTCCTCCAACGGGCACCAAACTCGGCGTGATTGATCTCGGGACAGCAGGAAACCCAAGGACTGATTTCACGATTGCGGAGCTGAACGGGACATCGGCCGGCACGTTCAAGTTTTCCCCGGATGGGAAGCGACTCTATATGCTCGCCGGCAATGCCGCGACAGCGACGAAGAAGGATCGCCTCTTTGCGTTTGATGCCTCGACCCTCAGCGCAACGCCGCCGGCGTTGACGCTTCCTTCAAACGGAGAAATTCCGTTGTTGCAAACGGGAGGGCACGGCATGGATGTCCTCGCTCAGGGAGCGGGTGAAGCCAAGTACATCGTGGTGTCGAACAATGGCTCTCCTGGATCCGTGTCTATCATCAATGCAACAGATAATACGATCAAAGAGAACGTGACGGTTGGGACGAATCCTAACGCCGTGATGGTGTATCAGTCCGGCGCTGCCGCAGCAGGCAACCAGGCGAGTAATTAGTTCATGGACGGATCGGGCGATTCATCGGTATCGATGGATCGCCCGGCAGTCGTGATGACAGGTGTTCGATTGTTTGAGTTTGTATTTGGTCCGAGCGGACGTCCCTCCGGCTCGGACTAAGCGCGGGGCGAAGGTTGCCTGCCTCCTCCTTCGCCCCGCCCTTTTTAGATTTTGAATAAAAGATTATCGGAGCTTCGTTTTATTTGGACAGACACTGCGGACGAAACGGCTTAGAGGAAACAGCGCGCGGGCATGTCCTGGTCAAAATGAGAGCTGGAGTTTAGGAGGATCAATGAGACCAAGTAGACGTCAAAGCCGATGGTATTCCACTCTTTTTGTAATGTTGCTGATTGTACTCCTACTTCCCTCGAATCGATTGGAGGCGAGTTCCACTGATCGATGGCAACGTTTGACAGACGACGGAACCGCCGCTCGCCAACAGGGGAGGTACAAGGAAGCGGAACGGCTTTTTCAGGCTGCTCATCAAGAAGCAGCACAGTTCGGGATAACCGATGAGCGTGTAGCGACGTCTCTCAACAATCTGGGTCTGGTCTTTCATGATCAGCGTAGGCACGCAGAAGCGAAGTCGTATTATGAGCAGGCGCTCACGGTTTGGAAACATGCAGAGGGTGCAGAGCATCCTGACGTTGCGACCGCGTTGCACAATCTGGCTGAAATCTATCTTGACGAAGGAAAGCTCGAGCAGGCGGAAGAGTATTATCTTCGTTCGCTCAAAATCAGAGAGCAGGCCTCGGGACCCGGCTATCCCACGCTGGCAATTGAATACAATGGTTTGGGAACTCTCTACAGGCAGCAAGGAAAACTTATGCAGGCTGAAACACGGTTCCATTTGGCGCTCGCTATGCTGGAGAACCTTCATGGAACTCATTCAACGGAGACTGCGCCTATCCTTAACAATCTGGCATCGCTCTATAAAGAGAAGCGGCTGTATGCGTTTGCCGAGCCGCTATATCGGCGGGCGCTTGGTCTTCGTCGTGCATCGCTAGGTGACAATCATCCCTCAGTCGCCCTGTGTTTGAATAACCTGGCTAACTTGTATCACGTGCAAGGTTTACCCGAACTTGCCGATCGGCTGTATCGTCAGGCGCTTGCAAGTAATGAAGCAGCTAAAGAACCAGCGGAAGGGCTGAGCGGCAGTATTCTCGGTAATTCGGCGTTACTCGCGCATGAACGCGGTCTATTGGATGAGGCGAAGATTCGATACGAGCGCGCACTGGTGATCCAACAACGAGCGATGGGACAAAGCCATCCCATGCTGATGGTGGTCCTCCAAGGGTATAGTGATTTGCTCAGGGATACCGGACAACCGGTAGAAGCCTCGCATTTCCGAACCCGTGCCTCGTCCATACGTGCGCGTCAGAATCTTGCACTAACGTCAAAAGTATCAGGGCCGGTAACTGTTACCTCTCACTAACAAAGAAGCAGTCAATAGGAGGGAATCATGGATCATATCAAACGATCCGATTCACATCAGGGCGCGGTAGGACGCTGCGCCACATAGCTGCGCCAGCCTCCGTACGCTGTGATCTCCCGATGCTTTTCGATGAGCGCCGGCTCGCCTAATACACCTAGAACGGTAGTTCCGTCTTCCAGGCACACCTTCCCGATGCACAGACCGGGAGGCTCATTCAGCAGGATTCCCACCAACCCTTCGGCAGGCACGGACCAGACTTCGACCGCTACTTTGGCGCCTGTTCCATCGGTAACGCGCAGCATCGCAGGATGTTCGTCGTTGATCGTCCAGAGCCGATATGTGGGCTCGGTTGTCGTCTCGCGGACGAACGTGGCCTTGGCGGTCATCATGTTGGAGTTGAGTTCGAGCCCCCGCATCAGCGTGCCGTTTACGGCGAGTAGTACGTCGTTCTGACTCACGCGGCGCTCCTCGTGATACCCCGATAGGCTGTCCGGATGAGTGGAGACAAAACTTCCTTGTAATGCCGTGCCCGAAGTGTGGAGTGGTGCACACTGTCGTTTTGTAGCAACCATGTCGGTAACCATTCCTCCATTTCCACTCCTCGATACAGTTCTAATCCAGAATGTTATACCAGTTTAAGTACTCACGTTATTTACCGTAGGTATTATGTAGAGAATCTGTTAAGCGATCGGCCGTCGTGACCCAGCCGACGATACCGCCCTGTGATTGAATCATGCGGACTGTCGCTTGTTTAAACTCGGGGAAATAGCTCTCGGTTCCGTCCTCGACCAAGAGGCAATCATATCCTCGGTCGTTTGCCTCTCTCATGCTGGTTTGCACGCAGACCTCGGTGGTGACTCCCGTAAATATCAGATGGGTGACACCAAGCTCCGTGAGGCGCTCCTGTAACCCGGTGGCGTAGAAGGCTCCCTTGCCCGGCTTGTCGATAACGAGTTCGCCCGCCTCGGGACGCAGTTCTGGGACGATATCGTTCCCCGGTTCTCCCAATACCAAAATGCGTCCCATGGGGCCTGGATCACCGATGCGAAGCGTCGAATCGCCGCGGCGTTTCTTGGCCGGCGGGCAATCCGAGAGGTCGGGACGATGCCCTTCCCTCGTGTGAACCACCGGCAATCGCAATTCGCGAAACGTTTTGAGGAGTTTTGCGACAGTCGGCACGATCTTTTGCAAGTGCTCGACCTTGTTGCCAAGCGCGGCACCGAAACCGCCCGGTTCCACGAAATCGCGCTGCATGTCGATGATGACCAGCGCCACTCGCTCACCGGAGTTTCGCGGCGGCAACGGATAGGGATAGGGGGAGGCCGGAACGGTGTTCATGTCGTATGTCCTGTCATGTGCCGTCCGATGATGCCGAGATCGGCGTCAGACGACGTGGTTTCATACACGAGTTGACCGTTGAACATCACCACCACACGGTCGGATAGTTCCAGAATTTCGTCGAGGTCTTCGCTGACCAGAAGCACCGCCGTTCCACGATTGCGCGCGGCGACGATCTGCAGGCGAATTTCCTCCATGGCGAGAAAGTCCAAACCGAAGCAGGGGTTGGCGATGATCAGAATTTCCACGTCCGCCGACAGCTCACGAGCCAAGACCGCGCGCTGGACGTTGCCACCGGACAGTGACTGAATCGGCGTATCGGGATACGGTGGTTTGATATTGTAGCGTCCGATCAGGTCTTGCGCACTTCGGCGCAGCGCCGGGCGGCTGATGAGCCATCCGCCCACCGCATTGGGTTCGACATCGAAATTTCGAAATGCCAAGTTCTCCGCCACACTCATCCGCCCGACACACGTGTTTTGAAGCGGTTCTTCGGGGAGACAGAACATTTTGTGTTTCATGATCTTCTCACGAGTCGGTTGGTAGAGCTGATCATGCGCGTGGATCGTCCCCGCAGCAGCTTGGCGCTGTCCTGCCAACACCTCGACCAGTTCTCGCTGGCCGTTCCCCGATACGCCGGCCACCCCGACGATCTCGCCTTCATGGATGGTGAGATGCACTCCCCGCACGACTTCCACGCCGCTTTCATCCTTGACACGGATATCTTGCAGGACCAGCTTGGGGGTTTTTGTTGATCGCACGTTGCGTTGTTTCGGTTTGACGGTGACTTCAGACCCCACCATCATTTCCGCCATCTGCGAGACGGTCAGCTCCGAGACTTTTCCGGACCCCACGAATTGTCCTTTTCGCAACACCGTGACATCGTCCGCAAAGGCCGCGACTTCCCGAAGTTTGTGCGTAATGATCAGGACGCTCAATTGTTGCGCCAGCGTCATCGCTCTGAGATGTCCCAGCATTTCGTCGGCTTCCTGCGGAGTCAGAACAGAAGTCGGTTCATCCAGAATAAGGATTCGGTTGTGCAGCGCGAGTTGTTTGAGTATTTCTACTTTTTGTTTTTCGCCCGCGGCGAGCGAACTGACACGAGCGGTAAGCGGTACCTTGAACGGCATCTTTTCCATGAACTCCGACAATTGACGCTCTTCTTTTCGCCAATCGATGAGAGGGGCCAATGTAGCCTTGGAGATCACCAGGTTTTCGAGGACGGTCATATTGGGGATCAGCGTAAATTGCTGGTAGACCATCCCGATGCCGAACGTCTGCGCATCACGCGGGCTGCGAATCGTGGCCTGTTCCTGATTCAACACAATTTTTCCTTCATCAGGGTGGTAATACCCCATGATGCATTTGACCAGGGTGCTTTTGCCCGCTCCGTTTTCACCGAGCAGGGCATGGAATTGGCCGGACCGCAAGTAGAGGTTCACGTCCTTCAAGGCCGTGAGCGGTCCGAAGCGCTTCGTAATACCAACCGCTTGCAAATCCGGAGGAGCTCCGTCGGTCATGACAGTGCTTTCAGCAAGTCATCCGATTTGGCCACGGCGCCGAACACTCCACCCTGCATTTTCACCATCTTGAGCGCAGCCTGATGGTTCGTGGAATCAGTCGCCCCGCAACAGTCTTCCAGCAGGAGACATTCGAAGCCTCGATCGTTGGCTTCTCGCATGGTGGTATGGACACACACATCGGTCGTGATTCCTGCCAAGATCACGTTCTGGATGCCGCGGAGGCGCAACAACATGTCCAAATCGGTCGCCCAGAACGAGCCCTTGCCTGGCTTGTCGATGATCGGTTCGCCTTCCTTCGGGGCCAATTCAGGGATGATGTCCCAGCCGGGCTCGCCCCGTACCAAGATTTTTCCGCATGGACCCGGATCACCGATACCGGCTCCGATTTTGCGGCTACGCCACCGTTTGTTGTCCGGGAGATCCGACAAGTCCGGCCGATGGCCTTCTCGGGTGTGGAAGACGTGCATGCCGATGGTTCGAGCTTTCGACAACACTTTGAGGATATGCGCGATCGGCGCGCGAGTGAGAGAAATGTCGTAGCCCATCTTGTCGACGTAACCGCCTTTGCCGCAAAAGTCGGTTTGCATATCGATGATGAGAAAGACCGAATTGTCCGGCCGCAGATCGCCGTTGTAGGGATAGGGATAGGGGTCGGATGAAACATATCGGCTCATGGCTCACCTCATAAAAGATCTACGTTGTGTTCGTTCGTGCCATCGTTTTCTCGGCTAGCGAGTCACTGTCAGTTCATGGGGTACTCCGACCAACGTGCGTCGCGGAGAACAGGTCATGATCATCACCGCCAGGGTCATGATGTAGGGAATGGCGTTGAAGATGTAGTAGCCGCCCGTGATCCCTACGGATTGCAAGGAAGGTCCTAACGCTGCGGCTCCTCCCCACAAGAGTGAAACCCAGAGGCAGCCTATCGGGTGCCAACGGGCGAAGATCACCAAGGCCACCGCCATCAGCCCCTGTCCGCTCGAGAGCCCCTCACTCCAGTTGAACGGATAGTACAGTGAAAGATACGACCCGCCGATTCCTGCCAAGAATCCCCCTTGAGCCGTGCTGAGGATTCGTATGCGATCGACCGGCAATCCGAGGGCACGCGCCGCATCCGCGCTTTCACCGACGACTCGGACTTTTAATCCCCATGCCGTATTCTTCAACATCCAGGCGAGCACAATCGCCGCCACGATTCCCATTAAGAACAACGCATTGATCTGGAGAGCGGCCTGGAGTTGTGGAATATCACTCCAGCCCCCGAGGTCGATGGAGGGCAGCCGTGGCGCAGAAGGTTGGATGTACGGCTTGCCCAGGAAGAAGGCCAATCCCGTGCCGAAGAGCATCATCGCGATGCCCACCGCGATATCGTTGACCCGTTGGAAACTGCAAAGCCAGCTGTGCAGCGCGCCGAGCACCATGCCGGCCAGTCCGGCGCATAGGACGCCCAGCCAGGGAGATCCGCTGTGCAGCGAGACGGCGTAGCCGGTCATCGCGCCCATCACCAGTGTGCCTTCCAGACCCAAATTGATGCGGCCGCTTTTCTCCGTCAAGCACTCACCCAGCGACACAAAGAGAAACGGCGTGCCGATTCGAATCGCGCCACCTAAGACGGCGACAAGAACACCCCACCATCCGAGTTCCATTTAGGACGCTCCTTGTTTCTGCAAGCGCGAAAAGCGGCCGTACAGGGTTTCGCTGAAGAGAATGACGAGAAAGATGATGCCTTGCATGACGAGCACGGTCGCATCGGGCAGCTCATGGGCTCGCTGCAGCAATCCGCTGCTGGCGCGAATGCCTCCCAGCAAAATGGCGACGGGAATGATGGCCAATGGATTGTTGCGGGCCACAAAGGCGACGAGAATACCGGCGTATCCATAATTGGCATTGAGCGTGTCATTGGCCCGGCCATGGATGGCCGCCACCTCCACCATGCCCGCCAGTCCACCGGCCGCTCCTGCCACGAAACAGATGATCAAGATCAGGCGCCCGACCGGCAGCCCTGCGATTTGAGCTGCTCGAACGTTGCCGCCGGCAATTTGGGATGCAAAGCCGAACACGGTATGGTGCATGAGAAACCACGCGATGACACACGCCACGACTCCGAACACCAATCCCCAATGGAGATCTGTTCCGGGAATCGCGCCGATCATATTGGCCTCTCCGATATGATGCGTTGAGGGATGATTGAGACTTTCCGGATCCCGAAAGGTACTGGTGACGAGGTGATTCAATATGGCAATGGCGATATAGTTCAGCAACAGACTGCTGATGGTTTCATTGACGGCGCGATAATGCCGCAAAGCTCCTCCAATGGCGAGCCACAGCCCACCACCCACCATACCCACGACCGCCATAGTGGTCAGAACGACCATGGGAGGAGCCGTAGGTATAGTGAGCGCTGCAATGGCTGCGAAGAGGCCGCCCATGACCACGGCTCCTTCGCCCCCGATGATGATCAAGCCGAGATACCCCGGCAGGGCAGTGCACAGCGCCGTCAGCATCAGCGGCGCGGCTCGGATCAGGGTATTCTGCCAAGAAAAGGAGGTGCCGAAGGCGGCTCGATACATCGTCTGATACACCTCGAACGGATCTGCACCGGCCGAAGCCACGAAGATCCCGAACAACACCATCGAGACCAGCAAAGACCCGACGATGATCAGGAACGGTTCCAGCGCTTTGTTCAAGGTTTGTGGCACAGCATGCTCACGATTTCGTCGAACCGATCACTCCTTCCACCAGCCAATCCATGCTTTCCAGCCACATGTCGGTCTGGACATGTTCCTTTCCCGCGGCAATGACGACACGGCCGGTATTGTCTTTGATCGGGCCCTTATACACGACCATCCCGCCGCTCATGAATTTCTCTTTGGCTGCGTCGGCTTGCTTGCGAACGGCGTCCGTCACCACTTGGTTATAATCCGATACTTTGACGATTCCTTCCTTCAAGCCCCCGCGCACGAGATGGGGAACGGTCTGCCCTTTTCGAATCATGTCGGCGTAGTCCATATAGACCTTGGCCCAATTCCATTCCGCTCCCGTGAGATATCCTTTAGGCGCCAGCTTCGATTGGTTGCAGTGATAACCGGTGCAATAGACGCCACGCTTCTCAGCTGTTGTGATGACGACCTTGGGGCTGTCGACGTGGCAGGTGACGACATCGATGCCTTGGTCGACCAAGCTATTCGTGGCTTCCGCTTCGCGGACCGGCAACGACCAGTCGCCTGTGAAAATCACATTGACGGTCGTGTTGGGCTTGATGCTGCGGGCACCGAGCGCATAGTTGTTGATGTTGCGTAAGACTTGCGGAATAGGCTTGGCCGCCACAAATCCCAGCTTCCCGCTCTTGCTCATCCCTCCGGCGACAATACCGGCCACATACTGGGATTCGTCGATATAGCCGAAATAGCTGCCCACGTTCTTGGGGTGTTTCCCTTCCTGATACAGCCCTCCACAGTGCAAGAACTGAATATTGGGATACTGGGGCGCAACCTTGATGATATGGGGGTCGAAGTACCCGAAGGAAGTGGGAAAAATCACTTGCGCACCGTCCAACTTGACCATGCTTTCCATGGTTTTTTGGACTTCGATCGTCTCCGGAACTTTTTCCTCATCGAAGGCCTTCACCCAATCCAGTTTGGCGACCGCCGCTTTCCCCTCGAAATGCGCCTGGTTGTATCCATAGTCGTCGCGGGGACCGACAAAGACAAATCCCATTTTGACTTTGTCCGCACCCCAGGCTTGGCCGATCCACTCCAAATTCCCCAACATGCCCAACGCCCCGGCCGCTGCGGTTCCCTTCAGCACTTGGCGTCTTGTCAGCTTGCGTGATTCGGACATATGTCCTCCCTACGGGTGAGATGTGAGTGGCGACTGTCAGGATGCTGAAAAAGTCCGCCGGCCGCGTTTTCGTATCACTTTTGCCGGACAGCCTTTTTGAGCCTTCTGGGCCTTCTACATTACTTCACGATGAACGTTCCCGTTTTTCCGGCCAGAGCGCGACCGATGTTCTCCGGATTGGTGATCAATCCTGTCTGGCCACCCCCTTCTATGAATTCGATCGCAGCCTGGATTTTCGGCCCCATACTGCCTCTATCGAATTGATTGTCCGCGTACAGTTTCTTTGCTTCCGTCACCGTCATACGATCCAGCCATCGTTGAGTGGGTTTATTGAAGTCGATCGCCACCTTCTCCACACCGGTCGAAACCATCAACAGGTCGGCGCCGATGCCGCGGGCCAGCAGGCTCGATGCCAAGTCCTTGTCAATGACGGCCTCGACGCCGTTCAGATTTCCTCCGTCATCTTCCACCACCGGGATTCCTCCTCCGCCGCAAGCGATCACGACGAACCCTGCTTGAGCCAACGTCTTGATTGCCGCCAGCTCGACGATGGTTTTTGGCAGGGGAGAGGGCACCACGCGTCGCCATCCGCGTCCCGCGTCCTCCTTCACGATCCAACCCTGGCGGCCAGCGAGTCGTTTCGCTGTTTGTTCGTCCATATGAGATCCGATGGGTTTGGACGGATCGGCAAAGGCGGGATCGTTGCGATCCACCAGGGTCTGGGTGATGATCGCCACGGCCTTTCGATCCAGCCGGCGTTGCCGAAATTCGTTATGCAGTGCCTTGAGGAACATGTAACCGATGCCTCCCTGTAGATCGGCGTCGGCATAGTCCATTGGGACGGGTGGGACTTCTTCCAGCGCCAACTCGGAGCGGCGCAGGATGAATCCGACTTGAGGACCGGTCCCATGAGTGATGACCACATTCCATCCGGCAGCAATCATGTCGGCGATGTGGTGTGAGGTAAGGGCTGCTTCCCGACTCTGATCGGGAATCGATTCGTGAGATTTGTCACGAATCAGCGCGTTGCCTCCAACGGCGACAACGGCTAGTTTGTTGGAAGTTCCCATGGGTCCCTCCAGTCATCGGTCCCGATTCGTACTCACCGCTTTGGTCAATGAGGATACGGCCTGCGTGAAACAGGCCAGCGGGGCGCGAGTGATTCCGGCTCCGATTTGTCCGACTCCGGCCTCGCGGTGGGCGATCCCCGTGTTGATGATCGGTTGAATGCCGGTATCGACGACTTTTCGAACATCGATGCCTGCCGGTGAACCGGCAAAATTCATCGGCGGCAGTGTGAACGCATTGTTTCGTCCGATCGTGATATGAGTCATGGACAATGTGTTGTCGATCGCGTCCTGAGGGGTGCCTCCCACGAACTTGACGATCGCCGGAGAAGTCGCCATCGCAAAACCTCCCACGCCCGCTGTCTCGGTGATGGCGCTGTCACCCAGGTCGGGCGCCGCATCCGATGAGGCATACCCTGGAAAGAGGAGTCCATCGACGATCGGCGCCGGCGCTGTAAACCATTGCTCGCCTGTTCCGCTGACGCGAATGCCGAACTCGACGCCGTTGCGGGCCATCGCCGTCACCATGCTGCTGCCGGACACGCCATGTGCGGCATCGAGCATGGCCTTACACGCGGCCATGGAAAGGTTGAGAAAGAAGTGATCGTTGCCGGCGATAAAGTCGACGACTGCGGCAATCTCGCTCGACGGCGTCCGCGTCTTCAGGAGCGCCGGGACCAACCGCTTCAGGAACAACGAAGACGCCGCGACATTGCGATTGTGGATCTCGTCTCCCATGTGCAGCGCCTGCGCCATCAACGTCTTCAGCTCGAGGCCGCCCAATATCTCCAGGCCGGCCCGTAATGCCGGGGCCAGTACCTCTTTCATCCACGTAAGACGGCCGATCACTTCTGCGCTGTTGGCGCCAAACCGGAGAGCCTTCCCGATTCCCTCGTTGAAATTGCAGAACGCGTGATTGCCCTGGGTGGTATTGGTCACGATCCAGACAGGCATGGAGGGACTGATAATGCCGGCCATGGGGCCCACGCTGCGATGGTGATGGCAGGCCTCGAAGACAATCTCACCGCTGGAAGCGAGCGATTCCGCTTTTCTTGAATCTTCCGCCCACCCTTCAAAAAGGATGGCTCCGACGATCGCCCCTTTCATGGGGCCACACATGTTGTCCCACGCGATGGGAGGACCACTGTGGAGGATCATGCGTTCCGCCATGCCGGGAAGGACTTGTCCCGCGATACCTACTCCGCGAAGCACCGGTTGGGCCGATTGGTAGGTGTCGAAAGCTATTCGGTTCGCTGTTTCAACTGTAGAAAGGTTGACCAGTTGGGCGAGTTCACGGCCCACTTCCGATTGCCCCTGTGCGGGGGGAGCCCATTCGATCTGAAGGACGGAACCGCCTGCCCCGGCGATAGAATCGGCGAATGAAGAAAGGCCGACGTTCAAGACTTGAAGTTTCTCCTGGAACAAGGCCTGTATCACGATTGCCTTCCCACGGCGCCCGCGCCTACCGTCACCGCGGCAGCCATGCGCACCGCCTGAGCATTGCTTTCGGTGAGAATGACTCCGGCCTCTCGCAGGGACGCTTCCTGCCGAGAAAGATTCTGTGGATCTCCCGCTGTGCCGCACACGAATCCTACGATCACCAGATCCCTTCCGGCCTTGCCCGCTAAATCGCGTGCCTTTTGAATGACCGGAACGATCTCACCGGCGGGATCGGCATGAGACCCATACCCGAGGACCACATCCAGAAGAATGACTGCGACTTCCGGATCTGCGGCCTCTTTGATGAGACGTTCATTTCGCAGCCGGTGATCGATCATGGGATGCGGACGGCCGCGGGTAAACAGATCATCGCCCAGATCGATGACCGTGTGTGCCTGGCTGGTCCAGACATCGCTTAGGCGGTCTCCGGGCTCCACCGGCGTATTGGAAGAGATTTGTCCTAGCTCTTTCTTCAGCAGCAGTGTCGCTTCGTAACAAAAGGTCCCCCCGCTGTACAGGCCGCGGATGTATCGCTGTCCGGGCGACAGTCTGGATGGAATGGAGATGGGTGGGCATTTCGGTTTCGCATCGGCAGGATTCCGGCCATCAGCGAGGGCAACTGCGGCCGCCGCCGCGTCTTCCAAAGTCGTGGCGGCGAACACGTTTCCGCGCCTGACACGGGCAGGATCAGCGCCCAGAAAATTCACCACGACGGGCTTCTCGGCTCGCTCCGCCGCTTCCAACACACGTCCGGCCACTTCCGGGGACGGAGGCTTCGAAATCAGCACGATGACCGAGGTGGAGGGGTCGGCAGCGAGGGCTTTCAGCCCCTGGAGCATGGAAATGCCGCCTACGTCGCGATGCAAATCGTGTCCGCCGGTGCCGATCGCTTGCGAGATGCCGCCACCCCATCGATCGACCAGGCAGGTGACCTGCTGCAGGCCCGTGCCGGATGCTCCGACCACACCGATGACTCCGCGGCGCACCACGTTGGCGAAGGCGAGTGGGATGCCGTTGATGATGGCCGTTCCGCAATCCGGACCCATCACGATCAGATCGCGGGATTGAGCGAACTGTTTGAGGGCGATTTCGTCCTTCAACTCGACGTTGTCGCTGAACAGCATCACGTTGAGGCCGAGACTCAAGGCCTTGAAGGCCTCGGATGCCGCGTACTCACCGGGAGTGGAGATCAGGACAAGGTTGGCGCCGACCATATTCCCAAGGCCCATTTCAATGCTTCGTGGAGAGATAGCTCGCGACGATCCGTTTCCCGAAGATGATGGAGGAGGCTGTTTCAATGCCGACTCGGCGGCAGCCAGCGCTGATTCCAGCGCATCGGCATTACCTTGAAGGGCGATCAATAGATCGTTGGCACTGGCATCGACGGATTCGACGAGCAAGCCGGCTTCCCGGAGCAAGCTCATGTTGTTGGGAGAAGCCATGATGGCCGAGGCTTGTTCCACGCCAGGCAGTTTGGCGAACGTGGAGGAGAGTTGCATCAGCGAGACGGAATCGCGATAAAAATTTCGGAGCACTTTGGTGGCCGTGGCCATGTGGTCGCTCCAGGGTAAGATCTGCGGGCCAAATGGAACACAATATTGTATACAATGTCAAGAACAAAAGCAGGACTTCAGTCATACGGCCGATCAGCCAGGGAGAAAAAACAACATGCCTTCGTCCGATTGATCGAAGAAAAGATACGCATAGGAACGAGGAACAAGTCTTTGCCACGGGAGGCAGCCCAATAGCAGCCCCAACACCCCGCCGGCGCCTGACGTATGGCCGATTTGCAACGCGGCTTGTGTGGCTGCTCTCACGCTGCCCATGTGGTGCGTTTGCTTGAGCTGCTGCGCCAGCGTCGCGATCGGTTCGGAGACATGGCCTTCGATCGCCGATCGGAGATAGGCGCAGCTGATTTCATTGGTATTTTGCGCTGCTTTAGACAGTTCAGCGCCTAAGGTGGTCAAGAATCGCATCCGCGATGCGCTGTTCCCTATGGTGCTCCACAGGCCGGCCACGTATCCCACGAGAAAATCATCGCCTGACGGGGTTAAGCCAGGGCCCAGTCCGATCAATGGCCTGATGGAAGCCATGGCATCTTCCAAGTGAAAATCTCTCGTCGCTTGCAGGAGAGCGGAGACCGTATCAACCGACGATGGCCGAAGAACCTCCATAGCGACGAGAGTGTCCGACTGCTCGGTTGATCGAGAAACGACTCCGAAGACCTCTGACAGACCGCTCCGCTGGCCAAAGGTTTTCAATTCTGACCAAGCGATTCCCCAAGAGCGGGCTTGGGCCGGTTGACGGAGATCGATGCACAATCCTCGCAGATCGATGTGCCAAAGATGGGCACCTCGCAAGTCAATGCAAACATGAGGTCCGTCAACGCGGAGGATACCTCCCCGGCAGGCAACAGATTGGCCGACTCGGAGGCAATCCAAGAAGACAGGGTGAGATGAGGTATTCAAGCGAATACCATGCGGGACATTATCCTTCTCGGAAGGAAGAAGGGTCAGCAGGTGGCGAGACTCGAGCTGTATATTGCAGGCCTGACGGAAGACGCTATGCACGGTTCCGCAGAAATGATCCGTCGGGACTTGAATACCGATAGAAAGGGCCTGGAAATGCATGATCGGCACTTCATTGGCCGGTGAGATGCCACGCGTTCGTTACGTTTTCAATGAATATGCTTTGGCCAGCGCATCCTTGATCACGGTGTGAACGTTGTTCCGTCCTTCCTCGATATTGCGTTGCATCGCGGCGCGCGCGCCGGACGCATCCTTGGCGGCGATGCGCTTCAGGATTTCCAGATGTTGATAGCAGGTGCTTTCAGCGCGATCCATCCTGTCGAAATCGATCATGCGGAACAGCATCAATCGTTCATTGATGGAGCGAAGGTGCCGCAAAAGCGTTTTGTTTCCTGTCGCATGGGCGATCGTTTCATGAAACAGGGTATCCAGTCTGGCCAGTTCCTCGGCTTTCTTATTGGACGATCCGTTCAGTAACCCAGTCCAAGTCCGCTTGAGCTTATCTATCTCCTCCTTATCATGCTTATTGACAGGTCCCCTGATTGCCAAGTGTTCGACGGTATACAGCTCCAACGCGAGGCGAACGTCATACAGTTCCTCGATCTCCGCGATATTGTACTGCCTGACGGCGTATCCGCGGTTCGGTAATTTTTTGACGAACCCATCGGCTGCCAGGACGCGGAGGGCTTCCCGCACCGGACTTCGGCTCACATTGAATTTTTCGCACAGCTCGGCTTCGGTCAGCCGATGTTCAGGCGGGTAGTGCCAGTGAATGATCTGTTCCTTGAGTGTGGCAACGATCGAAGAACTGAGGTTCGATGGTTCTCGTTCCCCTGTCTGGACGTGCGGATTCACCATGGTACTTGTCTTGCCATCTAGTCCAGTCGGTCAGACCGCACATTGTATACAATCAAGCGTACGAAGTCCATGTTTGAACAGTGCGTTAGAATTCGCTCCGGTAATCACGAGTGTAGGGAAAATTGAGGATATGGCAGTCGACCGCCGGGAAGCGTGACGAGCGAAAGAACCGCAACCCCAGCCCTCTATTCACCATCGAGAGATCGAAACATTTTGCGGTTGGCTACGACGTGTTCCGACCGATGGCGCTTACCAATAATAATGCCAAGGATATCCGTATGGGGACCAATAGGGTGGCCAATAAGGCCGAGGCCCGAAGCGAGGGCGAGTGCGGGATTGCTCTTCGTCTTCCTCGTTCCACACGCGCAGATTGTTGATGCGCACGAGCGGGTAGGTATACTCCGTTTCATCGAGCGGCAAGGTGACGGAGCCGACCATCTCTCCCGTCACGATCACGAATGTGCCGGCCGGGACTGTCGCAGGATCGAGAAATTCTTTCTGCAGGGCCACGAACCGGCCTTCGGATTTGCTGAGATCCGTTGTCAGTTGGACCGAAGAACTCAGCGGCAATTGCAGGATTTCTATCCGAGTTCCCTCTTTCAGTCGTTTTGCGTCCAGCACTTTTCCGCCAAAGGTGATCGGTTGTCCTTTGTACGAACTAGGCTCGGCCTTAACCTGGGCATAACTGATGGTGGGTACACCCGAAGGCAGAGTGGCGTCCGGATTTTTCATCCACGAGCAACTCGATAGA
Source organism: uncultured Nitrospira sp. (assembly GCA_964587955.1). Taxonomy (GTDB): domain Bacteria; phylum Nitrospirota; class Nitrospiria; order Nitrospirales; family Nitrospiraceae; genus Nitrospira_D. The sequence goes on along the minus strand of CAZPNQ010000014.1, from coordinate 16,210 downwards.
ATCAACAGTACGAAAAGAATGTAGGTATACCGGAGATTTTCCACGACTCTAGTATAGCAAATATAACAAAGGGAAAGTGCTGTCCTCTATCCGCTATAATGGTCCTGCGTTATTCACCCCGAAAGGAGTAAGAGATGAACGGTCGAAAGACGTCGATGTGGAAAGCCGCTCTGGTGGTAATGGGAACGATCGGGTTGCTCAACGCGCCGGTAAGTGCGCAGGCCGTCAAGCCCGAGCTGAAGGGCAAGTTCGAAATACTCAAGGATGAACCATCCACCCATCAGCCGGGAAAGGTGAAGGTCGTCGAGTTCGCGGATTTCTACTGTCCGCATTGCCATCATTTCGAGGAAACCGGGATACCGCTCCTCCTGAAAGAGTTTGGGAGCAAAGTGGACATCACCATGGTCGGGTTCCCCGTCATCCCAGGAAAACTTCCGACGGTGTTCGATATGTATGAGCAAGCGAAGCTGATGGGGAAGGGCGACCACATGAAGACGATCTTGTTCCGCACGATTCACAAGGACAAGGTTGACGGGGTGTTCGATCGTTCCATACGTTCGTTGTTGATTAAAGAGGCGGGCTTGGATGTCGCGACGTTCGAAGCCGGAATGGAGAGCGGAAAGCCGGCCAAGCTGTTTGAGGACGGGCGCCGGTGGGGGGAGCGCATCAAGGTGTCATCGACGCCGTCGCTTCTGCTCGACGGCAACATCAAAGTCGATGGTGCGAACATGACTCCCGAGAACGTCATCGTCATCATACGGAGCATTCTTGAGGCGGATACGAAGAAATAGTCGTTGACGAATTGTGGCGCAAGCAAAGACGAGCGTAGTCATTCAACGCCTTCTTGAGAACGAGTCTGCGTTCAGGCAGTTTGTTCGGCGTCGAGTCGGTGACGAAGCCGTCGTGGAAGATATCCTTCAACAAAGCTTCACTCGAGCGGTCGAGCGTTCCCACTCGCTGCACAACGAGGAAAGTGCACTGGCCTGGTTCTACCGCATTCTCCGCCATATGGTGGCTGATCATTATCGTTCACAGGGAGCCGAGGCACGCCGCGATCAAGCGTTGCTACAGGAATTGACCGTTCTAGGCGATGATAAGGAGTTGCCACCGGATGAAGTACAGGCGACCGCATGCGCCTGTCTTCATGATCTTCTTCCGTGCCTCCGTGGGAACTATGCGGAGCTCATTCAACGCATCGATCTTAACGGCGAATCACCGGCACATATCGCGAAAGAGCTCAAGGTGTCACGGAACAATCTCACGGTTCGGCTGCATAGAGCTCGTCAATCTTTACGGATTGCGCTCGAAAGGGCTTGCGGGATCTGCAGCAGACATGGCTGCCTTAACTGCACCTGCGGGTAGCTATCCGATCCTCTTACACCTCTCCGCTGATTCCACCGGACTGCCGAATTTTTCAAAGCGTTCTCCTTATCCATCGGTCCCTCGGGAGGTCCCACTGTAATATTTGGCGGCCTGCTCCGTCTTGAATTGTGAGCGGGACATTGAACGGTCATACCGGATAAGATGGAAGGAGTCGATCACATGATGAATGGATCATCGAGCGGCTGTTGCGGAATGGCGCATGCAGAAGGTCACCACATGAATGAGAACATCTCAACGTCCCATGCTCCTGGGCAGAGACACGATACGTCTGCGATCGACCCGATCTGTGGGATGACGGTCGACCCGGCCAAGGCAGCAGGCCGCTATGAGTATCAAGGGACGACCTATTATTTCTGTGCCGTTTCTTGCCTTGAACGATTCCGTGCAGATCCCGAAGCGGCACTCAACAAGAAGCCGCTGAATCTGATCGCGACGCCCACTCCGCGGAAGTCGCTTCCCATGATGAGCCAAGCTTCGCAGGGTGAAATCGATCCCGTATGCGGCATGACGGTTCAGCCCACCACGGCAGCAGGCTCATATGAGTATCACGGCAAGAAGTACTACTTCTGCGCGGCCAGATGCCTGGAAAAGTTCAAGGCCGATCCTGAGTATTACCTCATGCCGCCCGAACGGCGAATTCCAAAGCCGGTGCCCGTTCCAGTCGAGGGCAGCGTTCAGTACGTCTGTCCGATGGACCCCGAGGTGTTGGAAACCAAGCCCGGCGCCTGTCCTATATGCGGGATGGCGCTGGAGCCGGCCGACGTGACTATTCAGCCGACCAGAACCGAATACACGTGTCCCATGCATCCTGAGATCGTACAAGCCGAACCCGGCAGTTGTCCGATCTGTGGCATGGCCTTGGAACCGCGCACGGTGACGGTGGAGGAAGCCAATCCGGAGTTGATAGATATGACTCGCCGGTTTTGGCAGAGCGTCATCCTTGGCTCGCCCATACTTGCGCTGATGATTTCCGACATGCTGCCGGACCAGCCATTGCAGCAACTCTTTTCTGGAAGGACATTGATTTGGGGGCAGTTCCTATTGGCTTCACCGGTGGTACTCTGGGCAGGCAGGCCGCTGTTTAACCGCGCGTGGACATCGATCGCCAATCGCCATCTCAATATGTTTACGCTGATCGGTCTCGGCACCGGCGCCGCCTATCTTTACAGCGTGGCCGCCACGCTTGCGCCGGGATTATTCCCAGATTCATTCCGCGTTCACGGTGGTGAGTTGGCCGTCTACTTTGAGCCGGCCGTGGCTATCGTGGCGCTGGTTCTGTTGGGGCAAGTCTTAGAACTGCGGGCGCGCAGCAGGACCAGCAGTGCGCTCAAGGCCCTGTTGGGGCTCGCGCCGAAGACCGCGCGCATCGTCGGGTCGGATGGCCGTGAAGAAGATATTCCGTTGGAACAGGTGCAAGTCGGCAGTCGGTTGCGGGTTCGACCGGGTGAAAAGGTTCCCGTGGATGGCGTGGTTCTGGAAGGTACAAGTGCGGTCGACGAATCCATGGTGACGGGGGAATCGATCCCCGTGGAGAAGCAACCGGGTCAAAAAGTGGTGGGAGCGACCGTCAACGGGACCGGAAGTTTTGTGATGAGGGCCGAGCGGGTCGGCAAAGAGACTTTATTGGCGCAAATTGTGCGGATGGTCAGTGAAGCTCAGCGCACTCGCGCGCCGATTCAACGGCTGGCCGATCTCGTCGCCGGTTATTTTGTGCCGATCGTGATCCTGGTGGCCATCATCACGTTTGCGATCTGGGCTCTGTATGGCCCAGAACCCCGTATGGCCTATGCCTTGCTCAACGCTGTCGCGGTGTTGATTATCGCATGCCCCTGTGCGTTGGGGCTCGCCACTCCCATGTCGATCATGGTGGGAACCGGACGGGGAGCAACGGCAGGCGTTCTCATTCGCAATGCCGAGGCATTGGAAACCTTAGCGAAGGTGGATGTCCTTGTTGTGGATAAAACGGGCACATTGACCGAAGGCAAGCCCCGTTTGCTGACCGTAGCTCCTCTTTCACATGTGCCCGAGGAGGAATTTCTCCGGCTTGTGACAGGGTTGGAGCAATCCAGTGAGCATCCGTTGGCAGCGGCTATCGTGTCCGGCGCACAAGCGAAAGGGATCGTTCCGGCGAAGGCGCAACAATTTCGCTCTCTCACCGGGAAAGGCGTCACCGGTACTGTGGAGGGCCGTATGGTAGCCGTTGGGACGCCGTCGTTTCTGCGCGAGCTGGCTGTCGAAACGGAATCGTTGTTGAAACAGGCCGAGTCGCTTCGCCAAGAGGGTCAGACCGTCATGTTCGTGGCCATCGACGGCAAGACGGCGGGTTTGCTCGGTGTGGCCGATCAGATCAAAGACTCCACTCCGGAAGCGATCGACCTGTTACATCGCGAAGGTCTGCGGCTTGTGATGTTGACCGGCGACAATCGGACAACCGCCGAGGCTGTCGCGCGCCGCCTTCACATCGATGAGGTGCAGGCCGATGTCTTGCCCGAGCAAAAGGCGTCGGTCATCAAGCGGTTCCAAACGGAAGGTCACGTCGTGGCTATGGCAGGCGACGGCATCAACGATGCACCCGCATTGGCGCAGGCGCACGTCGGCATTGCCATGGGGACAGGAACGGACGTCGCCATGGAAAGTGCGGGGGTCACGTTGGTCAAAGGAGATCTCCGAGCCATCGCGCGAGCGCGCCGGTTGAGCCGCGGGACGATGAAGAACATCCGGCAGAATCTGTTCTTCGCCTTCGTCTACAATGTACTGGGTGTGCCCATCGCAGCCGGCATCCTCTATCCATTCAGTGGAATTCTTTTGAGCCCTATGATCGCCAGTGCTGCCATGACGTTCAGTTCCGTGTCAGTCATTGCCAACGCCTTGCGGCTGCGGCGGCTGGCTCTGTAATTGCGAGGGAGTTCTCCGCCTGTAAAGGGGGTTCTTCAAATAATTCTCAGGGCAGCCGTTCAGGTATCTCTGGCGGTACCGTGTGCTAGAACCACATACGCACGCCGGCTACGAATCGAACCTGACTCGGGTTCCCACCTTCTTGGCGTACCAGCGTAGCGGTCTCGCCGAAACTTCTATCGATCGAGAAGCCTACATAGGGAGCAAACTCGCGCCGAATTTCATAACGCAGTCGCATGCCGAATTCAAGGTTGTTCAGCCCTGAACCAGTGGTGAACTGCTCAACCCGTTGAACCGCCACATTGGTTTCAAAACGACCCTGAAGGACCAGTCGTTGCGTCAACAGAAGGTCCTTGGTAAGCGAAAGACGCCCGGATACCTTTCCGTTTTGGTCGATGAAGAGTGCAGCTTCCAGTTCATAATTGTAAGGTACGAGCCCCTGTATTCCGATCACACCAAGACCTCGTGTGACATTGCTCCCGCGGAACGTTTGAGTCTCGACGCGTGGACCGATTTGAACATCGTAATACTTTCGGAAGAACCGACCGTACAGCAGCTGAAAGTCTACGTCATAGTCCGCTTTGAAGGCGGTGTCCCGTTGTCCTTCGCTCTTGAACCACAGTCGGTTGTAATCTCCACCGTACCAACCTTCGATATCCCAACGGTAGTCGCTCGTACCTTCGCCCCCACTCGTTTTTGGTCGATATTCGAGCACGTCGATTAGTGTAAAGAGGCGGTTCTGCCGATCGTTGACTGGACTCGGCCACTCTTCCTCAGGCGAAAGGTTCAGAAGTATGTGCGGTTCTCTAGAAGGTGATCGAGTGACTGACTGCGTCTCCGTATCGATAGTATGGCGCTGCGGCCCAAACACACTCCGCTCCATGAATGTGCCAGAATGATGCAGATCTTGCGGGAGAGACCGAGTAGGTTGGCTTTCCGCTGAGACGATGGATGCAAATAGAACCACACCAAAAAGTTCGATTAAGACGACCTGCCATTGAAGAGCGCGAACGGACATGATTTTACGGTTCGTGCCCGGAGACCTCGACGACTCGAAACATGCCTGCTTCCATATGGAGCAGCAAATGGCAGTGAAACGCCCAGAGTCCTGGAGCGTCTGCCGTGATAGCAATAGAGACGCGTTCTGCGGGCTTCACGATGACGGTGTGCTTACGCGGCAGGTACGCGCCTGCGCCGTTTTCCAGATGCATCCACATCCCATGCAAGTGGAGTGGATGCTCCATCATGGTGTCGTTCACGAAGGTGAAGCGCACTCGCTCCCCATAACGGAAGGCAATCGGCTGTTCCGCTTCTGAATACTTTTTCCCGTCGAAGGACCACATGAATCGCTCCATGTGGCCCGTCAGATGCAGTTCGATTTCCCTCTTGGGCTGTCGTTGGTCGGGGTATGGCACGAGACTTTTTAAGTCGGTGTACCGCAACACTCTCCTAGGAGTGTTTTCCAGTCCTCTTCCTGGTTCCTCGAATCGATTCCGCGAATATTCGGCCACCGTTTGGTTGCCGGTGCCGTGGTCATCCGGCCCATGTTTGACAGGCTCGATTCCAGGAATCGTCGATGCAGTTTGATGACCAGAAGACCGACTTGACGTGTCGTGCGTTTCCACATCGTGTCGTCTGTGATCCGTGCTCGGCATATTACGAGAAGGATTCATGCCCGACATCGTCATGCCGCCGTCATGAGAGTGCTTCATGTCCGGCATCTTCATATGCTCCATGTTCATTCCCATGTCTTCCATCGTCCGAAGCGGACGGGGGCGGCGCTCAGGAATCTCTCCTTCCATCCCTGGACGGGGAGCAAGCGTCCCACGGGCGTATCCACTGCGATCGATCGTCTCGGCAAAGATGGTGTACGGCTGGTCTTTGGTTGGTTCGATGATCACATCGTAAGTTTCAGCTGGGCCGAATCGAAATTCTTCGACAGTGACAGGCTGAATGTTCTGCCCGTCGGCCTGGACCACGGTCATCGGCAACCCGGGAATACGGACGTCGTAGAAAGTCATCGAAGCAGCATTGATGAAGCGGAGACGAATGCGTTCGCCTGGGTGGAACAGTGCCGTCCAATTCGCGGAAGGCGACGAGCCGTTCATCAGATAGGTCAAGCTGTATCCCGTGATATCCGCGAAGTCGGTCGGATCCATCCGCATCCGATGCCACATCAGATAGGTCTGCAGTGCAGCCCCAAAGCCCATCGATCGGATATCGCTCAAGAACTCACGAGCTGCTCGCTTTTGGAAATTATAGTACCCTCCTTGCTTTTTCAGGTTAGAGAGCAACGTGTCGGGCGATTCGAAGCTCCAATCGGATAGGACCACAACATGCTCGCGGTCATATTGAAACGGTTCCGGCTCGATTGGATCCAGAATCATCGGCGCGTACATGCCTTGTAACTCTTGGCCACCCGAATGGCTGTGATACCAATAGGTGCCGCTCTGCTTGATTGGAAACTGATAGGTGAAGGTCGTGCCGGGTTGAATACCACCAAAGCTGACACCCGGCACCCCATCCATAGCTGGTGGCAGAAGAATGCCGTGCCAATGAATCGATGTAATTTCCTCCAAGCGGTTGGTGACCCGCAGCGTCACCTCTTGGCCTTCTTTCAGACGGATGAACGGCCCAGGGATCGTCCCGTTGATCGTCATGGCAGTCCCGGTTTGCCCGTCCATGACAAAAGATCGTTCGCTGATCACCAGGTCGATGAGGTCACCGCTCAAGGTTGAGGGTTGTCTGTCAATGGGAGTCATAGGACGTAACCGAGGACTTGAGCACGCAGGGAAAAGCGGTGGGATCGCAACGAGCAGTCCCAACGCCCCTGCTCGTTTCAGTAACGCACGACGGGAGATCAAGTCGGCCTTGTCTCGTGCCTTCTTTTTGGATTGCATGCTGATCGACTCCCTATATTCGTTCCGAGTATCAGTCGCCTTGGAAATAGTTTCGTGTAGTTGAGAGCAGCTCTCTCGCAAATCAACAACCCCCTACAGCATGATGCAGCGTAGGGCGTACGAATTGATGAATGCCGTCTCCAAGCATAAGGATGGAGTGGCAGTGAACAAACTGGGGGTGTGAATTAAATTCGAAGGACTGATGACGCGGTTATGAAGATAGGGACAAGCTCCGAGGCAGAGATCCAAGACCATGGTATTGAGATGGAAGGAGTGATGATTGCTGCAACAGGGCTAAGTAGGACTGGCGTCTGATTCATGTCAGTGGAAACCGTATGCTTGAGTTGCCGCTCGGGCGACGATATCGCGGACGGTGGACACATGATCGTACCGTCCATTGGGCAGGCCATATGATGCAAGTCTTCACCTAGCTGGGCCACGTCGTCTGCCAACGACAGATCCGGTACCGCACACATCGCTCCGATGATCTGACAGAAGGCAAAGAACAGGACTAGGCTGATGGACCGCATTTGCACCTTGGCAATTATCCAAGCATTCATCACGTAGTAGGCTGCCTCAAGTCTTAGGAATATGTCAAGCTCGGCCTATCGTTCGACCGAAGCATTGGCAGCTAAGGCATGCGGAAGACACCGGCAGAAGTGTCGAGTGTGCGATTGATGGTTCTGGAGAATCGTGCTAGGCTTAAACCGATATGCGGCCAGTATGTAGAAGTGTTTCATGGATTCGCGCAAGCGTCGTCGTATGGGCGTCACTGTGGATGCTTGCAGTTCCCTTGTTCCACGTTCATCCCGAAGCGGATCACCGGCATGGGCAAGTAGGGCATGTTCATGGCGGGACTGTCCACATGGCGTGGTCTCCGGACCTCGACTGTGAGTTCGACAGTCATCAGCAAGTTGATCAAACGGCAGGATCAACACAAGACTATACGAGCAACCACGTGCGGTTCTCGCACGTCGGAGACAGCCACACCGAGATCAGCTTGGCGCTCCTGCGTGATTCCACCGATCAGCCTCTCAAACCGTTCGTTGCACAGGCGTTTGGATTTTCGTCTGCCATCGTTCCAGACGCCGAGGGGTGCGTCCGAATACAGGACAACGCCATCTCTGTTCTTCCGTCCGTACTGTTTATTGACTCGATCTCTTCCCGTGCCCCTCCCAGTCTCCTCCTCTAGTTTTCGTCCTTTCTCACGTTGAGTCATATCGTCACGGATGCGGAATCCGGATGCGCTCTTTCTGAATCGCGTCCGAGTGCGGTGTCCGTGGAGGAGACGTCCAATGATTCCCTGCAGAGCAATGATCGTTCTCGTGGTGTATTGCTTGGTCTGTTCTGGTGTCCCTCCCGAAATCGCAGAGGGAGCCGAATCACGCGCCACGCCCTATTCTTTACCTGAAATCCTGGTCCTTGCGCTGAAGCACAGTCCTGTAATGAACGGCGCGGAAGCAGCTCTTGAAGAAAGCAAAGGCAGGCAAGTCGCGGCTGGCGCCTACCTGAACCCAACAGTCAGCGGTTCGGCCGGCCGCGGTTCGATACGAGACCCGCGCACCGGTGTCGCGATTGCCGAACGGACGATCACTGTCGAGCAACCATTTGAGTGGCCCGAGAAACGTGCCGCCCGACAGCGAGCGGCAGATGCCGGGTTATCGGGCGCATTGGCCGGCATGGATGAAGCCAAAGTGGCTCTGACTGCGGACGTCAAGGCGGCATTCTATCAACTGCTCTTTGCTCAACAGGATGCGTTGTTGGCCAAAGAGAATCTTCGAACCGTCGAAGATTTCGTCACACTCATCGGTGCACGCGTCGAGACGAAAGAATCGCCGAAATTCGAATTAGTCAAAGCGACGGTAGAACATCAGAAGACTCACAAAGATCTGGCAAGGGCCGATAATGCGCTTATTGTTGCCCGCGCCAATCTCAATAAGGTGACGGGAAAGGCACTGGAAGAGCACTTTTCCGTTCAAGGAGAGTTTGAATCAATCAAGGCAGGTCTCAATCTTGGTGTCTTGACCGAGCAGGCCCTTGATCGCCATCCCACGCTTCGCCGGCAAGAGAAAGCGGTCGAGCAAGCACAATTTGCTCTGGAACATGAACGTGCGGCACGTATGCCGAACGTGTCGGTGATCGGGCAATACCATCGGGAGGCCGGCGATGAATCGATGACGGCGGGGTTGAGCGTGCCGGTTCCCATTTGGTATCGGAGACAGGGAGAGATCGGTACCGCCATGGGCGCCCATCATCGAGCGCAAGCCGAGCGTATCCAAGCACAGCACGAGTTGGAACAGGGGGTCACGAAATATTTCCAAGAAATGCAAACCGCTCAACGACAGATCCAGGTTTTTGAGAAAGGGCTTCTTTTTCAAGCCAAAGAGGCTCTGGACATCGCGCAATTCAGTTTTCGCAACGGCGTGGCCAGCCTCCTTGAAGTGATCGATGCCCAGCGCGTGTACCGTCAGACTCTTCTCGAATATGCCCAGGCTCGAGCTGACTACTCACTGGCATTGGCACGACTAGAACAGTCGGTAGGAGGGTTGCCATGAGGGTCTATCGGAAAGCTCTTCCATCACAGATGCTTCTATACCTCACGGTCATCATGGTGATGGCTTTTTCGCACGCGTCTTGTCAGTCCAAGCAGGACGAGGCGCCGAAGCCTCCTTCTTCAGTGGCCAGGCCATCGCCCCAACCCGGTGTGATCGAGTTGCCGGAAGGGAGCGCAACGCTGACACAGCTTCAGACTGAACGGGTTGGAATTCGCCGGATTCGGATGTCCTTGAAAGCTCAAGGGGGAAAGATTCTCCCCAACGAGAATCGACTTGCGCATCTCAGTCCGCGAGTACCCGGACGGATCGTGGCGGTGTATGCCAATTTGGGAGATCGAGTCAAATCCGGAGACCGGCTGCTCTTGCTCGATAGTCCGGCGTTCGGAGAGGCGCAGCTGGAATATCGCAAGACCAGAACGGCGGTGAGGGTCACGGAGAAAGCGCTCGAACGGGCGCAAGCGCTCTTGGACCGTGGGGCAATCGGGGCCGGTGAGCATCAACGGCGCGAGGCCGAATTTCAAAACGCCAAGGCCGATCTCCATGAGGCCGAGGAGAAACTCCACCTGCTTGGCATGACGGAGCGAGAGATCGAACGGCTGGCCGCAGGGGAACTTCCCCATGCCGAGGTGGCGCAGGTGTTTCTCCGAGCCCCATTCTTCGGTGAAGTCATCGACCGGAACGCGACGGTCGGAGAGGTCGTTGATCCCAATAAGATGTTGTTCACCGTCGCGGATCTCTCGACCGTGTGGGTTCGTGCGGACTTTCCGGAACAGCAGGCTTCGCGGCTGCAGGCCGGACTCGGCATTGAGGTGCGTGTGTCGGCATATCCGGATACCGTCTTCCATGGCGAGATTACCTATGTCGGTGCTGTGATCGATCCGGCAACCCGAACCATCATGGCGCGGTCGGACATTCCCAATCCGAACCGGCGCTTGCGCCCTGAAATGTTCGCTGACGTGACATTGCTCACACCGGAACAACCGGTCTTGGCCGTATCGCGGGCTGCCGTCCAGCAAGTCGGCAATCGAACGATGGTATTTGTCGTCGGGGGTCCCCGCCGGTTCGAATCGCGCGAAGTGAAGATCGGCGAGGCATCGAATGACTTCGTCGAGGTCAAGGTCGGTTTGAAGGATGGTGACGAAGTCGTCACCCAAGGCAGCTATGCCCTGAAGTCCGAGGTGCTCCACGATCAGATGCCGATGGGAGGCCTGCTATGATCGAACGGTTGATCTGCATATCGTTGGAGCAGCGGCTCATCGTGCTGCTGACGGTCGCGGCGCTCATCGTGGGCGGTGTCGCGGCGTTCAACCATTTGCCCATCGATGCCTTTCCGGACGTCACGCCCGTCCAAGTCCAAGTCATCACGCGCGCTCCCGCGCTCGCTCCCGGTGAAATAGAGCGCCTCGTGACCTTTCCGCTTGAGGTCGAATTGACCAATTTGCCGCGTAAGACGGAGTTGCGGTCGATATCGCGTTTTGGGATCTCGGTCATCACGGTGGTGTTCGAAGATACCGTCGATATCTACTTCGCCCGGCAGCTCATTTTGGAAAAGTTGGTTCAAGCGCGTTCACAGCTTCCTCAAGGGACCGAACCCGAACTTGGACCGGTGAGCACCGGTCTCAGTGAAGTGTTCATGTATCTGGTGGAGGGGACACCACAGGACCTGCGAGATTTGCGCACGCTTCAAGACTGGGTGATCCGTCCGATGTTACGCGCCGTGCCGGGACTGGCGGATGTCGATACCTTGGGTGGATTGGCGAAACAATACGAGATTCTTGTGGATCCGAACAGATTGACGAGCCTTGGACTCACGCTGCGCCAAGTCCAAACGGCTGTGATGGAGAACAACCAGAATGCCGGCGGTAGTTACATCGACAAAGGCGGCGACAAGCTGGTTGTCTATGGGCAGGGATTGGCACAATCTGCTGAAGATCTTGAGCATATTGTCGTCACTGCTCATAAGGGGACCCCGGTGTATCTCCGAGACGTGGCGCAAGTTCGCCAAGGGCATGCCGTCCGGTTAGGAGGCGTCACACGAGATGGAAAAGGAGAGGTGCTCGAAGGGATCGCAGTGATGCTGCGAGGAGGGAACAGTCGAGAGGTCGTGTCCGCCGTCAAGGATAAGGTTGGGCTGATCGATCGCGTGTTGCCGGCGGGAGTTTCGATGACACCGTTCTATGATCGTATCGAACTCGTCACTCGGGCGCTCGATACGGTCGAGCGAGCGTTGTTGGAGGGTGCCGCAGTCGTGGTCCTGGTGCTATATCTGTTTCTTCGGAATCTGCGCGGCGCACTCGTGGTTGCCCTCACGCTACCGCTGGCCACGTTGGCCACCTTCCTGATCATGCAATGGACGGGACTCTCGGCCAATTTGATGTCGTTGGGCGGCCTGGCGATTTCGCTGGGGATGATCGTCGACGCGGCGATCGTGCAGGTGGAAAACGTAGAGCGTCACTTGAGCGAACAGTCGGAAGGCCGAGTTCCTATGACGACCGTCTCAGAACGGTTGCCCGCGGTGCTTCGCGCCGTGTTAGAAGTGCGTCGGCCAAGTCTGTTCGGGGAGTTGATCATCGCGTTGACCTTTGTCCCACTCCTAACGCTGCAAGGCCTTGAAGGGAAGATGTTCGTGCCGTTGGCGTTGACGGTCGTCATCGTCCTCTTGAGTTCTCTCGTGCTCTCAATGACCGTCGTTCCCGTAATGGCTGTCTTATTGATGCGGCCACGCCCGATTAAGAAACAAGGGCGCGGATTGGCGCAATGGCGTAGGCTGTATCGACAGTTTTTGGAAGGCGCCATCCTCAGGCCTCGCGTCGTCGCTGCGGCGGCAACCGGAATACTGGTCGCGGGCGTTGCGCTGATTCCCTTGATTGGGCGAGAGTTCGTACCGATCATGGATGAAGGATCGATCGTGGTGAATTTAGTGCGCCTGCCGAGCATCGGCCTCGGTGAATCGCTCAAAATTGCAGGAGAAGTCGAACAGCTGTTGCTGGATATTCCGGACGTGCGATCCGTTGTCTCCCGCACCGGTGCCAATGAATTGGGTACGGATCCGATGGGAATGGAATTGAGCGACATGTATGTGTTGCTCAAGCCGGAATCCGAGTGGCGAGCAGAAACCAAAGGCGAGATCGAAGCACAGGTCCGCGAGCGATTGGAGCAGGTTCCTGGGATTGCGTTCGGCCTGTCTCAACCGATCGCGATGCGTGTGGATGAGTTGGTGTCCGGAGTTCGGTCGCAGGTGGCGGTCAAGCTGTTCGGCGATGATCTCAACGTCTTACGGGCAAAGGCGGATGAGATGGCCCGTGTCTTACGGCAGGTGAGAGGCATTTCCGATCTTCGCGTCGAGCAGGTCTCAGGGCTCTATTATCTGAAGCTCAATATCGACCGATCCAAAGTGGCGCGACACGGGATCAATGTGGCCGACATCACGGAGGTCATCGAAGCCGTCGGGGCCGGGATCGAGGCGGGGGAGGTTTTTGAAGGACAGTGGCGGTTCCCGATCGTGGTACGGTTTCCCGATGACCGGAGGGCCGATGTCGAGTCGATTGCCGCTCTGTGGGTGACGGCACCGAATGGTTCCCGTATCCCATTGCGGGAACTCACTGATATTCAAATCGTGGAGGGACCGGCCCAAATCAGTCGTGAGCATGCGAGCCGCCGTATCGTGATCGAAACCAATGTGATCGGCCGCGACCTTGTCGGCGCCGTTGAAGAAGCTCAGGCGGCAGTTGCCGATCTGGTACGATTACCCCCCGGCTATTATGTAACCTGGGGAGGCCAATTCGAAAATCAGCAGCGGGCAATGGCACGTTTAGCCGTTGTGGTGCCACTGGTGATCGGACTCATATTTCTGCTCTTGTTCTTTACGTTCGGGAACCTTCGGCAAGCGGCGCTGATCCTCCTCGCGATTCCCTTTGCCATGGTCGGCGGTCTCGCAGCGTTGCTGATCGGCGGGCTTTATCTCTCGGTTCCGGCATCCGTGGGTTTCATCGCTCTATTCGGAGTCGCCGTGCTCAACGGAGTGGTGAAAATTGCCTATATCAATCAGCTGCGGGAGCAGGGCACGCCGTTGGATGAGGCTGTCCTGAACGGAATGGTGTTGCGGCTTCGGCCGGTACTCATGACGGCGCTTGTCGCATCACTTGGGCTTACGCCGCTGCTGTTCGCGAGCGGACCAGGTTCGGAAATCCAGCGGCCGTTGGCGATGGTCGTCATCGGCGGATTAATCTCATCGACCGTATTGACGTTGATTGTGTTACCTGTTTTGTATCGGTGGATTGAGCAGAGGGCGGAGAAGCGAATCAGTGGCCCTCAACCGGCCATGCCGCTGGCCACCGTTCGCAGTACATCGTGAAGGAGAAATCGATGTCTCTTATTGGTTCGTTCGGACTTTTTGTTCTTGCCGGCTTTTGTGAAATCGGCGGCGGGTATTTGGTGTGGCTGGCTCTGAGGGAAAATCGGCACTGGACCTACGCCGTCTTGGGCGGGCTTGTGCTTATTCTGTATGGGATTCTTCCCACCCTGCAGCCGGCCAACTTCGGACGTGTCTATGCGGCCTACGGTGGCATGTTTGTCGTGCTGTCCTTACTATGGGGTTGGGCCATCGATGGCGCTCGCCCAGACCGATTCGACATCATTGGAGGCGCCATATGTCTTGTGGGTATGGCGGTCATTATGTATGCGCCTCGCACGGCTGTATAACAGCGATCTCTCCGGCCGCGTTGTGCGTATGCACACGCTTACTTTCCCATTCCCACAATCCCCCTTTACTTATCGCCAGGTCACTTCTTCCCAGCAGAGATGGACGAAGGTTTCAAAGGGAGGAAAGTTGTTCGTGTTTTGTTCCTTAGATCGCACCCACAGATCGATTTCCATTCCGGCAGGGTCCGTTTCTCCTCCGGGTAAAGCCCGCTTGATTGGGTAGCGGACTTCATGGGTCTTGGGGTCGCGCGAGCGCTCCATCACCATGAAGTGGGCGTCATAGTCTTGGTACAGGACTTGGTCATTCTTATACATCGTCCCCAGGCCCCACCCTCCCAAGTACAACCACGTTTTTGGGTACAACGGATCGCCATGGTTCGAATCCCCATGTTCGTAGATTCGGGTGGCGATGCCTCCATCCTGGAACGGCGCTTTCGCGGCAAATCGATCAAAGACGATACGATATCGGTCACTCCCTTCGACAAATTCGGCCACCACGCGTCCGGTGTTCGTGTGTTCGTTGACCTCGATCTCGATCGTTCCTTTCACGGGATTCAGCCGCTTGCCTGCATAGTCGAGATGGTCCCAGGGCGCAGTATCATTCATACTCCCGATGAGGGTCGCCCGATTTCCTGTGATACGAAACTCCCCCGTATAGTGAGGGTGCTCCATGGCTTTGAAAATTCTAGTGCCTTCATCCCTCTTTGGGGTTCCAAATACAGCCTCTTCCGCGTATCCAAGGGATAGGAAAGCACCTGAACTGGTCGCGAGCAAAATGGACACACCAACGTTGGCGAGACGCATCATGTTCTACCTCGTGTGTTGCCACCCGACGTCATCATAAGAGTGTTCGAAGAAAGAGCGTGTTTAGTTATGATCGTAACATGATCATGCGCCTGCTCCCAACCGACACCTGGCGGTGTCGAAACGGCGGGTGTAAGCGCGATGACTCGCGCAGTATTTACAGAGTACCTGGCGCTGGGTACGATCCTGACCATGACATGTCCTGTGTCGGCGAGAACACAGTCACATGCAAAACGTAGACTGTGTCATATCGAATTATGCATACGAGGGCTCGCCTTGCGTGATAGGCTGGCGCACGGTGACACTTTGACCTCAGGCGCTTCCATATACACCGCATCGGTGCACAGCAGCAGGCTCGACATCCATGTCGTCGTCTGGGCCGTTCTGGGCATTCTGACGGTTCCGATTTCCGGTCTGGCAGGCACGCAGCAAGTGCCTGCGGTGAACGCTCACGATTTGCAGCACCAGGTCAAGAGTACGGCCAATAAGGTCATTCCTGCGGTAGTGAGCATTGCGTCAACCGTGATGGTGCGCGATCAAGCGTTCAGCGACGAAGCGTTGCCGTTCGGTTTGTTCAAAGAGCCTCCGAGCCGTCGGCAATATGGGCAGGGGTCCGGCGTGATCGTCTCTCCGGAAGGATACATCGTCACAAACAACCATGTGGTGGCCGACGCGGTGGATGTGGAAGTGATTTTGGCGGACCGCCGTCAATATAAAGGGAAGGTCGTCGCGACCGACCCGAAGACCGACGTCGCGGTGGTGAAGATCCATGCCTCGAATCTTCCAACTGCCACCTGGGGAGATTCGAGCCATCTGGCCGTCGGCGACTTCGTGCTTGCCATCGGCAATCCGCTGGGATTGAGTCGCACCGTCACGTTCGGCATCGTCAGCGCGGTCGGCCGTGCGGATGTCGGAGTGGCGGATTTCGAAGACTTCATCCAGACGGATGCGCCGATCAATCCCGGGAATTCC
>CAZPNQ010000013.1:0-50869 GCA_964587955.1 uncultured Nitrospira sp. | reverse complement strand
CCCACCGAAGCATAGGTACTCAATCCGGGCACGACAGAGGAAAGTGCCGTCCTCAATTGGCTGAGCACCGTCCTGACCGTCGGCTCGTTAAAAAAGATTCCACCCTCCTTGGTGGTGATGTCGTAGGTGTTCCGCTCGTTGATGAACTTGACGACCTCATTGTAGGCCGTCGCCAAATCCTTGATGCCGGTTTGGACCGCCGTCACATCCCGCGACACATTGACCGACATGGTGTCCGAACCGGTGGTCTTGTTCAGCGTCAACGTCACCCCGGCGATCACATCGGTCATAGTGTTGCTGCTGCGCTGGAACGTCAGGGGGTTGAGATTGGGATCACCCACGAGGATCACGGCATCTTGAGCCGCTTGGAGAGTATCGGTGCCTCCCGTTCCGCTGCCGTTCAGGAAATCCAAATCGGTGTTGTCCGCCACAATCGTCACCGCGCTGCCGGCACCGGTACTGACGGCAGTCAGCGCCAGCCGGTACGCAGGGGACGATTCGCTCCCCGTGTTGATCACCGAGGCCGTCACTCCGGCACCGAGATCGTTGATGGCGGTTTTAAGATCTTCGATCGTCGCCGTAGCGCTCAGATTGATGGTTTGATTCGTGCCGCTGCCCACGCGGAAGGTGAACGTCCCTGAGCCGCCACTCACGATGTCGGTTGTCGTGGATGCGACAGTTTTCGCCGCTTTGTTCGTGATCTGATGCGATTGCGCAAGTTGTGTGACCCTGACCGTGTAGCTTCCCTGAACGGCCGACGATGACCCCGTCGCAGCCAGCACGGTCGAGTCGCTGACCGACACGCTGGAGCGGTCGAAGTTGGAGGGTAGACGCATCTTGTCGGCGGCGCTTTGCAGAGCGATCAACTTCGTGCTCAGCGTGGCGTAGTCGGTCGACTTTGAATTGAGGCCTGCCTTTTTCGTATTGAGTCGATCGACGGGAAACCGCGAGGCTTTGACCAGTTGGTCAATCACCTGGCCGAAATCAAGTCCGTTTCCCAGGCCGCCAAAACTTATCGTCGCCATGCACGCTCCTCGCGAATGCCTTATGCCTGCTCCTGCACAAGCACCCCCTTCGGACTCGATAAGTACTTTTCCAATTCCAGCAACTCTTCCGGTGGAATCTGGCGGATTAGCTCACCGGACTTCTGTTCAAGCACCTTCACGATCACTCGTTCGGTTTCACGATCGACTTCGATCTTGAGCTGCGGATCCGCAAGACTTAGAACCTCGTTGACCTTCGTCGCAGCCCGATCGATCTCGGCCTGATCAGCAGATGCCTGGGAGGTCGACTGCTCTTCCGAGTTGTCTTTTCTTACCTGCGGCTTCCGTTCCACCACACTCGATGGCTCTTCCCCACGAATGCGTTCGACCCGAAGATCTGCCTTTGGTGTAACGCTGTGTATCATGGCAGCCTCCGCACGAATCTACCGAGGCCGCGTCCCCCATGAAGGAGACGCGACCCGATAGTCAGTTACTACTGGAGTAATGCCAGCGCCTGCTGCGGCAACGTATTCGCCTGTGCGAGCACGGCGATACCTGTCTGCACCAGGACCTGGTTCTTAGTGAACTGCGAGGTCTCATACGCGATGTCCGCATCGCGGATCCGAGATTCTGCGGCAGTGAGGTTTTCACTGGAGATCTCAAGATTTGCGATCGTGGCTTCGAACCGATTCTGAAGTGACCCGTATTCGGCTCGGGCGGTTGCCACGGCGCTGATGGCGCTGTCAATGTTGCTCAACGCACTCTGCGCATTGGCCGACGTGGACACATTCACGCTGCTGATACCCAGCGCCGAAATCGTCAGCTGGTTCAGATCCATCGTTAATGTGTTGCCGGATCCGCTCTTGAAGCCGACTTGCATCGTGAAACTGATCGTGCTGCCGCTCGTCAACGCTTGTCCGTTGAATTCCGTCACCTGCGCAATACGGTCGATTTCAGAACGCAGCGCCACAAACTCCAGATCGATGTACGACCGTTCGGTGGCGCCCACCGTGCCGCTGGCCGACTGGGAAGCCAGTTCGCGAAGTCGGCCCATCAGGTTGCCGATCGTGGCGGCCGCGCCGTCGGCGATCTGCGTCAAACTGATCCCGTCCGAAGAGTTCCGTACGGCCTGATTGATGCTGCGAATGTGCGCCCGCAAGGTTTCGGACAATCCGAGACCGGCAGCATCGTCGGCAGCGCGGGTGATACGAAGCCCGGACGACAGGCGCTCAACCGAGCGTCCCAAGCTCCCCGTACTCACGCCCAAATTGCGCTGGGCCGAAATGGATGCGGGATTGTTATTGACGATAATTGCCATAGCCCCTTCCTCCTTGAGTCAAAAACTCGATATGCCTTTTCGCCTCCGGCATCCGTGCAGAAGCGCATGCCCTACTCATCCCTGTGAGCGGGTCTGGTGCTTTATCGGTTGAATCAAAAGGGACTTGAGCCACCCACCAATCGAGTACGAAGAGACCGAGCCGGTGACAACGGATACCAATCTGCCGTCACTGGCGGATATCCAATCGGGGCACGATCTCGTACTCCAAGAGATCTGCCAAACGAACCCAGTCTCGGGTCTCTCGTGCTTCCAAAAGCTGCTGAACCCAAGGCACCACGGAGGCCTTGGCCCCCGCCTGCAGGCTGGCCGGTGCCCCGTCTACAAATTCGATATAATCCGCCAACCGGCCCAGCCAGGCATCGAACGCGGCAAGAGGCAATGGTCCGAATCGCAATGGTGAGAGCAAGGCGGTTCCTTCGGTGCGCAGCGTCTCTGCATATTTTCTCACCGATCCTTCTGCCGCCCGTATGAGTTCCGGCATCGGCTGTGACATCGCCGTCAGCTGCCGAAAGCGCACGACCGATTCGGCGAGAAACGCAGGGTCCAAGTCACGGTCCGTAATCGTACGATGGTCGAGCTGCAGCTTGGTGACGATACGAGACCGGGCATGAGCGCGTTCGCTAACCTCCGTCAGCACGTGTTCCATCGTGAGCGGCGCATCGACTTCCCAGTGGTCTTGATCGAGCGTGATCTGCATGGATCCGTCTCCTCTCATTCGGTACCGGAAATACCTGCGTAAGACACAGGTACGGCTGAACGTGGCACGGCCGTCTCTCGCGCACATGCGAGATGAGACGCCACGAATTGCGCCTCGCCTCGCCAGCGATGGTACGCCGTCGCGTGATGCCTCGCCATTCGCTCCAGCCCTTGCACATTGTCCTGGTGCAATTGGCGCAGGGCCGCCGTGGCTAATGGCTTGGTTGCCCACGTTGCCGTACAAGCCCAGGCGGCCTTGTGACGTTCCTCTCCTTGCGTCCGCTGAAGTGATTGAATGGCTTGGACAGGAACCGGCACTTGACCAGTCAACCGGACGATGTGATCAGCCCGCCGGCAGAGATTATCGAGTTGAGGGATCAGAGCCTGTATACAAGCCGCGGCTTCAGGAGCATCGGGCGGAAGGCCGTGTAACGACGGGAGCCGGCTGGGCTGACCGGTGAATGACTCATACCAGCGTCGGCGCCAAAAGGCCGCATACCACGTCACGGCTGCGTCTTCACGGCCGGAGACAAGTTCGAAACAACCCAAGTGATCCGCATCCACCCCTGATCGATACAGACGATAACCTGGTACACTGGAAGGTATCGGTCCTTTTCCCATCACATGCCGCATGATATCGACAACGACGTCGATGGGGAGACGGTCCTTACAGGCATGATGCGGACAAACCTGGTCGAACCCACAGGGTGCGCACTCCAGATCCGGCTGCACAACCCAATGTCCCGGCCCGTACGGACCGGTCTCCTGAAAATCCACATGACCCACCGACAGATCGATGACCGGTGTCTGCACACCGACGGCCAAATGCATCGGCCCCGTATCGTTTGTGAGCAGCAACCGGCAGCGCGCCAACAGGGCAACAAGCTGAGGGAGGGTCGTCTGCCCCACTGCATTCTTGATCGAACCGATTCCTCCCGCTTCGCGATAGATCCGGATGACCTCCGCGATCGTGTCCTGCTCTGATGCCGATCCGATGAACAGAATGCCGCCGTTCCAATGCCGGCTGAAGCGGGCCAGGGTCGCGCCAAAATGCTGTGGGCGCCAGGCTTTCATCGCATCGCTGGCCCCGGCTTGCACGGCGATCCATTCGCCGGCCGGCCGCTCTGTGCCGGACAGGAAGCGCTGCGCCCAGTCTCCATTTTCGGTAGGTGCCTCCACGTGCAACGGCGTAAACGAGCCCGGTTTACTTCCACCCAGTGCGTAGACATCGACGAGGTTGAATCGATTGATCCGGCGGATCTGATGGATGTCGGTAAAGTAGGCCATCCAAGGATTCTCGATAACCGTGCCGCCATCCCAGGCGCTCCGCGCGCCACGGATATCGGGTGCACCGACATAGTCTGCAAGCAGCGCGCTGGGACGGTTGAACGTAAGATTGATGATGCGATCATACTGACGCTCGTGGAGATCTCCTGCCCATGCCGCAACCTCCCGGTACAATGCAATCGTATCTTTGACGCACGCGCGACTTTCGTCAATCAAAGCATGAAAATCATACGCCATGATGTCGCGCAATCCCCTCAGCATGGATGCCACCGGCGCGAACTGCCGGTCGACCACGAGATCCACTGCCACACCCGGCCATTCTTCCCGGAGACGGGCCAACAGAGCGCCCATCTGCACGAGATCCCCCATGCGGGTGATGTTTAGAATCAAGACTTGTCTCATCGTTGCATCACGCATATGCGGCATGTGTGAATTCAGTGCGGCCCTGTTTCCGTATCTCGTATCTCGTGAAGCGTGAAGCGCAGAACGGAAAGCAAGTGCATCCCCTCTTGTTTGCGAGATACGCTTCACGAGATACGCGATACGTCGTCATACGAGATCTCTCGTTTCCCCCCGATAACTATCCAACATCAAAACCAATAGCTCTTCTCTCGCCAGTTCTTGCTTGGCCCCTTTCGCTTTAATCTGAGCCGCCACGTCTTTGATCTCTACTCGTTGATCCGGAGAAAAACGGCGAAGGATCGACGCAAGCTCAGGTGGCACATCGACGCGTTGCGCCAAGACGCCGGCGTTTCGATCGCCGCGCATGATCGTGCCTATTCGATCAGGATGATGTATACCGATCGTGGCCAAGAGCTCTCTCATGCGATGTTCGTACGTGTGCTGCGCGAGTACACGGCGGCGCGCTGCCTCAGCGATCGCTTGCCGCCCAGGCACATCGTTGAGCCACGTTCGAATGAGCGCCGGAACCTCTTCCGCTGCGGTAAATCGAACCATTTCGTGCGGAGTAAAAAGATCGGAAAAGAGCGATCGATCATCGACAAGCTGAAATGCGCCGCACGCCGCCAATTCAAATGTCCGTGGATTGACAAAGTCAGCCTCAGGATCGAGCCCGTCGCCGGCGCAGGAATGAAGGTTCAGATTAACCGAGGTCGCGTTGAAGACCTTGATGCAGGTTTCGGTATCGATGCGAGATCCGTGACGCTGGAGAACCGATGTAAGATTCTCCGCTCCCTCCCATTCGTTGCCCCAGAGCTTGAACGACCACGCCTTCGACATCCATCGAGGGAGCAACGCGCGCCGATTGGCGTAGCCGGCTCCGACGAACGAGACATCCGCGCCGTACTCATCCTGTTCGGCAGCGGTGAGTGTCTGCGGCCGATGCAGGGCGGGATCCGCTCCCATCGGGAGATAGCTGACGTGGCGAGCCCCCGCACGCTTCAACGCTTCCATGCAGGAGGCTTGCTGGATGACGAACCAATAGTCATAACCACCGGCCAATTGTTGCCAGTATGTCAAATGCCGATAATTTTCGACGAACCACATCGCGGTGAGAAATTTTTTCTTGCGGAGATGCTCGAGCACCGCCAGATTCATCGGCGCCTGGGCAAGCGCCAACACGAGATCCGGCGGATCTTCGGCGAGACGTGTGATGACGCCCATGCTCAGCATGTCGGCAAATCGGCTTTGCATGGTCAGGCGATGCCGAGGCTCGTGATAGGATCCGAACACATCGTAGCTTGCCTGATGTGGGCTCTGATCCAGCCAGCTGACCCGGTGGCCGAGCGATTCCAGCGCCGCGACGGTGTGGCGGGCGATCGGAAGCGAGCCGCCATAAATGGGACCGACGACGGCAACGTGCAGCCGGCCTCCGACTCTGCCGGCGACGATTCGACGCAGGCTCGTCTCAAGCTGTTGGTGGGCCTCAGCATGCAATCGCGCTGCCGGTCCATACGTAAAAAATCTGAGGGGCACCGATTGCGCCGCCAATGTTTCGGCTGCTTCCTCCGGTTCGCCCGTAATCCAATGAATCGTATCGACCCAGGATCCGAGGGGTCTGGCGCTGATGGCATCCTTGAAGACTGCGACATTCGGCACGACGACCGCGAGGCGCGATTCGGAAGGTTTGACGAGGGCCAACGCCTCGATGTGGTAGAGCAACCCGACTCCGAGGACGACGCCCAACTCTCCTGCCTTCCAACCCGTGAGCTGTTGCTCTGCCCAGGCTTTCGCTTCCTTTCGGGGATCATAGGCGCTGTGGACCCATTGTCCTTGATGAGTAGCCGAAGGTGGCCCTTCTCGCGAGGGGACGATCGTCAGAACACCGCCACAGCTTTCTTTCACCGCTCCGGCCAGCGAGGGACATTTTTGATACAGGCCGTCCAAATTCTTCGTCAGATAATTCACGGAGCCTCTCCTCAGGCCGCAGCCGGCTGTAGGTCTCGCCAAACCTGCTCACGTTGCAGAGGCGGAATCGGTTTATCTCCCGCCCGGACATAGTAGGCGCCCCATCGATCCCAATGGCTGGTCCATAGGGACCAGTTGTCGATGGGCGTGGTCTTCTGACCGGATATCAGAGCGATAGTCTCATCGATGGGCCAGCGGCTTGGCTGGACGAATCCCATCTCATCCGTCTCGGGACCGTCCGCTTGCCAAGCCCAATGATGAGATCCGTACGGTCCCGTTTCAT
Source organism: uncultured Nitrospira sp. (assembly GCA_964587955.1). Lineage (GTDB taxonomy): Bacteria > Nitrospirota > Nitrospiria > Nitrospirales > Nitrospiraceae > Nitrospira_D. The sequence goes on along the minus strand of CAZPNQ010000013.1, from coordinate 43,914 downwards.
GAACGCGCGCCCTGGCAAAATACCAGCCGATGACCTGTGCTCCCACCGCCGCTGCGAGGTGAAGCGGACCGGTGTCGGCGCCGATCACAATCTGGCAACGACTGAGAAGAATCGCCAGTTCGGTCAACGACAGACGGCCGGTGGTGTCCCACACTCGCCCCAGAAGCGAAGTGGGAAGGGCGGTTTGTATCCATTGAGCCCGCTCTTGTTCCGAGCCATGTCCCACCAACACAATACGACTCCGTGGAACGGCATCCAGGCATGCGCTGATCACGCTGACCCACGTCGATTCCGGGATCAATCTTTCTCGATCTCCCGCTCCGACGATCAGCCCGATCCAAGGGCCGTCGACGCGTCCGATCGGATCGAGATCGACGGGAAGCGGCGCGGCAGGCACTTCGATCGGGAGCAATTGCTTGGGAGGAACGACCCCACACATTCCACAGAATGCATCGGCCAAATGAACCCGATTGGTCCTCCTTGCGGCGACCACGGATTTCACATACGCTGCCCATGGAGATAACGTCTGGTCCAGCGGACCCCCGATACTGGTTCCGGTGACGGTTTTCGCCAGGAGCGCGCCGGCCAAGAGTCCCCTCGGATGCTGATTCAACACGAATGCGTGGTCGTAGGGACTCGGCGTCATGGCGCGAAGGTCCGCGTCTGCCTGGGCGATGTGCTCGGGACGCAGCTCCGACTCGGCGCTCATGGCTCGCTGTTTCCAAGCCGCCCCGTCCCATCCCACGACCGTCGCAACTCCGGGCAACAGCCGGCCGACGGGTTTCAGTGGAGTCGGACAGAGAAGATCCAAATCCCAGTCGCCATAGCATTCTTTTAGCGCCGTGATCGCAGGAATCGTTTGAACGAGATCACCCAGCCTGGCCAATTGAATAACGAGTGCGCGCTGCATCACGTGTTTTAAGAAGGAGCGGTTTCCATGGCAATGGCCGCTTCCTTTCCCGTAATCGCCTGACCGAGTTGCTCCAGCCCATCGTATCCCGGTGCGAGCGTCTGAAGCGCGTCATATTCCCGGCGAGCTGCCTCGATCCGTTCATCCCGCAACAAGACACCGGCAAAGGCAAATCGTGCGGCTATATCGCCGGGATTTCTTGCCACATACCGATGCAAGTGCTCGGCCAACTCTGACCATCGATTTTGAGCTGACCCGGCGCGGAGCAGCCAGTGAATCGCCTTGGCGTCATCGGGATTTTCCGCCAGCACTTCAAGAAAGCGTTCCCAAGCCCCTTGCGTGTAGGCCCTTCCCATTGCCGCCATCCCTATTCCCATCAGACACTTCTTGCGCTCGCCACCCTCTTGCAGCGCTGAACTGAAGGCAATCTCCGCTTGCTCATATTGTTCCCGTTGCATGCAAAGAACGCCTTTGAGCAAAAGCGCTTCGGCATGATTCGGCGACGATGCCAGCAGCAATTGCAGGTGGCTGTCCGCGCCCTGTAAATCATTGTGCTCCAATAACGATCGGATGAGTGACAATCGTTCCTTCGGAGCTTCTTCCAGGGCCAGATACCGGGAAAGGAACGCTTGTCCCAGTCTCGGTTCCTGTAGACGTTCGCAGAGGGAGGACGCCCAACCCAATATCTCAGGGTCGTTCGGCCAGTCCGAAGCCAGGCTCAGTTCACGTTTGACAGCCGGCCAATCTTGCTTCAAGGCGGCGGCCTGGGTGGCGGCGACGTGGGCCCAGGCTGCGCGATCCTTGATGTCGCTGAATACTTGGATATCTCCTCCATTGAGACCGTTGCGAAACACCCGTTTCAATTTGAAACCATCCGCATGGAAATGCCGGTCTTCATCGGCCGCCCACCATTGAGACTCCCAGCGTTCGAGGAACCGGGCGGCGTTTTCTTCTTCATGCGCTTTGCGGCCCGGGGTCTGGCTCTCGAGATGATAAACCTGACTCCGCGGCTGATACACGATGAGTTGGCCTCGCTGCTGCGCCCGCAAGCACAGGTCCGCGTCCTCGAATCCATTGCGAAACGCTTCGTCGAATCCGCCGAGTTCGTCGAAGAGCGTGCGTCTGACGAGCATGCAAGCCGCGGTCACGATCTGCAATTCCCGCCGGTGGTTTACGGCCGGATGGTCTCCCGCGAAGGACTTGTAGATGTGATACGGCAGCAGACGCTTGCGGTCTCGCACAACCCCGGCATGTTGAATCGTGCCGTCAGGATACAAGAGCTTACTGCCGACGATGCCCACCTCTGCGTGGCCATCCACCTCTGCTACCAGCGCCGTCAACCATCCCGGCTGGGGGAGCGTGTCGTTGTTCAGGAACACGAGATAGGTCCCCCGTGCGGCGGCGGCTCCCTGATTGCACGCCTTGGCAAATCCGAGATTCTCCCCATTGCCGATAATCCGGACATCGCCGCTCAGTTGGCGGAGAAATTCCGCTGTGCCATCGGTGGACCCATTGTCTACAATGATCAGTTCGTATTCCGGGTGATCTTTCAAGCCGGCCAACGCTGTCAGACACTTTTTCGTCAGCTCCACTCGGTTCCAAACGGGCATGACGATGGAACAGACATAATTCTTGGCCCCTTCGACCGATCGCATTTCGGCGAGACGTTTATCCTGCGCGTCGTGCACACCGCCGATGAGATCGGCATAGGGCCGGTATTTTCGGTAGATAATCTCCGTCGTACGTCGATAGGTGTCCCGTGTCCCGCTGGTCATGGAACTTCCGTCGGTTCTCCACGTGAATTCGGCGGTCGTCACGGCGAGGTGTTTGAATGGAAACCGAGTCGCCATTCTGATCCACAGGTCCCAATCCTCGTGGGCAAAGAGAGATTCGTCGAAGAGGCCCACGTCATCGAGGCAGGCCTTGTCGTGCATGACGCAAAGAACCGGAAAGTAGTTGGACACCAGCAAATCCGCCGGCCTGAAGTCATATGAGTAAGGGACATCGCGACCGGCCTCGATATATTCGCCATCGCTCTGCCGCTCCTGTACTCTCCAGGCGTCAGTGTATGCGACGCGGCACTCACGACGATCCAAATAGCCGACAAGTGTTTCCAGATGATTCGGAAGATACCGATCATCGTCGTCGAGATAAGCGATGTAGGCCCCCTTCGCCGCACGAATTCCGCTGTTCCGGGCTGCTGCCAGCCCGCGATTCCGATCGTGGCAGATGGTCGTGATGCGGTGCCGGTCCGGGCTGCCAGCCACGACGAACTCTACGTCACTACCCGCATCGTTGACGACGATCACTTCGAAGTCTTGATACGTCTGCGCGGCTAGGCTCGCGAGCGCGGTTCGGAGGCGATCAGGGCGGTTGTACGTCGGAACGATGACGGACACCTTCGGGAGGCGCGTAAACCGAATGGGATGTTGGCCCCCGGGTTTGCCGCAGCACCATACTTGATAGATGGGGAGCAAGTTCATGGAACGGAGGTCGGCCGGCGTGGGCGCCGGGACGTAACGCAAGCCCGGAACCTCGACATGAATACGGTCCAGTCCCATTTCCCAAAAGCCCTGCGAGGTGAAGAGGGTTCGCAGCTGCTCTTCGGTCACCCAGTCTTCCACCGGTTGATTGGGCGGCGCGATGGTCTTCCACTGTTCCCACATTTCACCGCGCGGGGTCGTCAGCACGACGTACCCCGCCGGCTTCAACAGTCTGAACAGTTGCGCGAGGAAGTGTTCTTTCTGGCCATGCGGCACATGCTCGATGACTTCCGATGTCAGAATCACATCGTATGGTTCGAAATCGGCACGTCCCGATACGACCTCAGCAGTCCCTACTTCAAACCGAAGATGGGGGAACAGTTTGCGCGCATGCTCCACGACACCGGCAACCGGCTCGACCCCTTCACAAGTTCCGTACATGGTTGCCAAATTTGTCAGCCAGCCCCGTCCACACCCGACATCCAGGATGCGCAATCGCCGGCCTGGCTCTTTCTGTTGGATGTCGCGAAGAATGTATTCCAGAAAAGACCCGATCTTGCTCCATCGTGCCGCTTCGTCGGAATTGGGATACGGGGCCGACCAAGCCGGAGCGTTGACGAATAAATTGACGTAGAACTGATCGATAGGTCCTGACGCTTCACCGGTGCCGTGACCGCCTTGCTTTGCTTGTATCGTTCCGCCATTCGTAGCCGACAGTGCCCCCGGCGACTTCTGTGTTCGCTCCTTGTTATTCTCTGCCATGAAAGCCCCCCTGACCTGCTCGACAAGAGTCACCATTCCGCCTCGAATCTCATCCGGCATGCTGAACGAGCGTGTTAACGCGCCGCGCTCGATCACATCGATCCATCCCTGCAGAACATCGCGCCACTGATAGCATGCTTGCCAATGTTGAACGCCCAGATCGGCCAACGCATGACGCAACACCGGCATCCGCATGAACATACGGATATACGCCGAGAAGGCATCCAGCTCGGCGATGATGCCGCCCGCCTGTTCGTGCACCGCACCACACCCCGGTGTGGCAAGCCAGGCCAACCGATGACTCATCGCTTCCAGAATACACAGAGGCGAGGCTTCGCTGTGCGAGGCCAGGACCAAAAGATCGGCCTCCTTCATGGCGGCGGCCACCTCTCCGGCGGACAGCTCCCGGAGATAGAGAACGTCAGGACGGGTACTCAGCGCTTCCTCAACTGCTCGAACATAGACACTTTCCTCGGTAGGCCGACCTATCATGACCAGCTTCGCTCCTGCCGGCAGATCGATCAGCGCGCGCAACAGTCCCGGATGATTTTTGACCGGATAGAGGTTGGCGACGTGGAGGATGACGAAGGCGTCCGCTGGGATGCTGTGTGTCTCGCGGAACTTGCCCGTCGGTACGACGGCAGGGACCCCATTGGGCACATAGACCGCTGGAATGTCGTGCTCCCGTAGAAAGCGCGCATCCGGTCCTTGCTGCGACAGAGCCAGCACCGCCTTCGCCCGCCGCGCCACAGTCAGGAACAACGGTCTGACGAAATCGTCCTTGATCAAGTCATCATACGTCTCTTCATTCATCGTCGGCTGAACGAGCAGTACAGTGTCGGCAGGAAAGGGATCGATCAACGCCCCATACAATAGGGCATTTGACGGAGCGCCAAGAAGAATGCATGCCGCGTAACGGCCGCTTTGCAACAGGCGTTCGACTTGGAGAATGCAGATGCGAAGATCTCCGGCCACTTGGTCATGGTTTGCGACTGTGATGATATTGAGACCGCGATGTCCACCGCGATCGCGTCCATCGACGGGATAGGTGGCGACATCGACGTGATAGCCATGGGCGACGAGGCCCACACCCAATTCTTCGGCCACTCGCTCCACACCGCCTACAGACGGCCAAAAATATGGAGTGACGAGAAGCACACGTTTACGCCCGGCCGATGGGGGTGATTCATCAACCGATGGGACGGACAAGGGGCTCACAGCCGCTTCTGGCGTCCGGCCGGTCTTCCACCTTACTTGATCGAATGGAATCGGGTGATTCGTGACCGGCTTGCCTGATTTGACTCCATCGTACGCCTGCGTGACGGGCGGCTGTTGCATGAATAACCGCTTGAACACGTCCAATTCGTGGAGTGCGTAGAGCCGCGCATCTTTTTCCCGATCATCTGCGGACGGCGCATGCACGATACCGTGCACGGCCCCTAATAGCGCAAAGAGCTGCAAAGGATCTCCGGTTTCCCGAAAGCGTTCAGCCTTCCGGCGGACATCCGATGTTAAGACGTTCCACTGACGGATATCCTTCTCGTACATCGTCTTATAGCGGCGATAGATGCTTTCAATCGTGTAGTGGGTTCCATGACGTCCTTTGACATCCGGGTGCAAGATCCACTTGATACCCCGCGCGTTCATCTGATCGAGCAAGTCCATCTCACTGGCCTTCACATCCTGGAAGGACAACTCCTTGAACATCGCTGTGCGGTAGATTTTCACGCCTTGAATCGTAAGTTCCCGATCCTCGTCGTAGAGATGAAAGCAGATCATGCCGATGTCATCCGGCGCCGCATCCATCACTCGTTCCATGCCGGCAACCGCATCACGATCCATCATCATGTCTTCGTCGATCTGAATAAAATAGGACGTACGGCAGCGCCTGATCATTTCCTGCGCAGCCGCGCTGAAAGGACTGACGTTTCGGATAATCTCCACGGTGAAATCGGCATCCTGCTGCGCGTCCAACGCGGCCTTGCAGGCGGGAAAGGCCGGGTCATCCACCGTGAGCACGAATACGGTGGTCTTGGGGCCGTCGGGCGCACGGCTAGGCGCCGGCGGCGCGGCCACACCGACCGGCGAGTAAAAACCCGCGCCGATACCGTAATCAGGCTCGGCGCCGGTTTCGATCCACCGTAAGGTTTGCTGAAGTCGGTATTCGCCCGTGTGATACCGCTCGACCTTGCGCTGCCCGGCGCGCGCGACCGCGTCGACGAACGGCCGATCGCGAAACACCTGCTTCAGTTTTTCCGCCAGAGCTTCCGGCTGATCGCCGGGGAATAGAATGATTTCCCGGCCTTCATCGAACAAGGCCCGGTTCTTTGGATGGTCTGGAATCGACCAGGACAAGACCGGGCGGCCGGACGCCATGCCTTCGAACACGCGGCCACCGTAAAACTTCGCCAGGCTCGGCAGGTTCACGACAGCGGCCCAACGAGGCAACTCTGCCATCCATTGCGTGAACTCGCCTTCACGGATTTGCTGAAGACAAGCCGCATAGTCCATCAGTTGCGATTCGGATACCGGTCGCCCGCTGCTGAAGAGTTGTTGTGCAGCCTGTTGCAACCGGTCGAACATACGATGGTGTTCGGCAGGTGAATCTGCCGGCTGTTGAAAAGTCATCAGGCCGGCGAGCCCCGGATGAGAGACCCAGTTTCGCCGCGGCCCGTACGGCACGCCATGAAACACCGCTTTATCAAACTGCGGAGCTGCATTCGGTGAAAGGATATATCGCTTCGGCACGATGGTCGGCCACCAAAGCACGTTCGTACTCTCGCGGTTTTCCAACGCGGCTGCGTCCCGCTCGTCAGGTGCCAGCAGATGCGTGAGATAGGGAAGTTGTTTCTCCAACTCCGGCAGCCGATGTCGCAGATGCGGTGCCCAGCGATAGTCATCCTCGTCATAGTGGAGGGTTTCCATCAGCACCCCGATGCGGACCGGGGCCAATTCCGAGATCCATTCCAATGTCCCGGTATCGAGGGCGGTGTGGACGAGCCAGATCCACACTTGATCGAACCGCTGCCCCTGAAGGAATCGCTTGGCGTGATACAGGCTGGAGGCGGGAGCGGAACATGGTGTTTGCGCAATAGCGGGGATCGTGACACATTCCACGCCGTTCGCGGTCAGCCCTTCGCGGATGCCGTAGGCACCGCTGTAGCTCCATGGGCGAGCCGTGGCCCATGTCGGAAAATCCAATTGAATCAAGAGCGCTCGCCTCCGGTTCACCGAGATACCGGGAGCCGGCAACGTGACCGCGCTCTTGATCGCCACGTCCGATGGCTGGGGCAAGGAGAGGGAGTGTTTCCTCCACGCCATGAAGGCGGGGTCGCGCGTCGGATCCTGCCGGGTGAGATGAGCCGGGATACGATCGTCGGCGCAGACCACTCCGGACACATCCACGGCCTCCCATCCCGTTCCTCGTCTGCGGGCGGCCCAGCATCCAACGATGCTCGATACGGGACCGATGCACTCTCCGACCGCCAAGGTGACACCCGGGTGATACTCCCGGCCGGATCGCGGGTCGCGGATGTAGTCGGATTCGGTCTGTGTTCTCGCATAAGCCTGATCGATCTCTTGAACCTGAAGCTCCAGATCATCTCCGCATAAGAGACCGCCGTCCTTCACATGCGCTGCGGCTAGTTTCAGATCAGCCGACACTGCCGCATAGGCATGATTCCCGTCAACGAACACAATGTCGAAGTAGCCGCGAGGGAACGCGGGCAGTACCTCGGTACTCGGGCCGCGGAACGGCAGGACAATGTCGAGATGGCCGGCAGCCGCAATGTTGTGCAGAAACAGCTCGTAGATGGAATCGTCATGCAACGCCTTCCACATCTCGCGGTAGACCGGAGCATTGGGTCGTTCCGTGAGATCGAAATAGGGTTTCCACGGATCGACGCAAATCACGCGCCCGTTTCCTCCATGATGACGCTTGAGAGCTTCGGCCCAGGTGATCGCCGACCCTCCAGCCCAGGACCCGATCTCAAGAATGTGAAGAGGTTTCTGACCGATGCGGGCCGATTCCAAGCGAACCAGCTCCTGCATCACGACGTGGCGCAGCGGAAGACCTTGCGACGCCCACATGACGCGACCGAAATAGGGTCGGTTGTGGCTGCGGGAGTACCGGTAGTACTCGACTTCCACCGGAGGGTGACCGCTGTCCCCGCGCCGCTCGGTATTCACATCGTTCATATCGTTCCTTCTCTCGATGACCGACCGATCTGCGTACCTACCGCTCGTTCATCAGGATGCTTTGCGGGTGATCACGTCCGGATACTCCGGATTCACCCAGCCTTCCTCCGGATCGATCAGCATGTTGCCCTTGAACTCATCCCGCGAAAGATAGGGGTACATATCTTCGATCGGCGTCTTCCATCCGAAAATTCTTGGTTCGTAGGTGTGATACTCATCCATGTCCACATCGCAGACGACCGAGCCGTCATGACGCAACACTTCGTCGATCTTCGCATCCATTTCCGCATGATTGACAATCGTCACGGTTTTAATCCCGTAGGCCTGAGCCAGCTTGACGAAGTTCGGAGGGCGATAGCCTTTCGGTCCGCAGGCCTCCGCCCTGCCCTGAAAATTGGTTTCCTGATAGGCCTTTGTGATTCCATAGATATGGTTGTTCAGGATAAAGGTCTTGACCTTGACTCCGTAGTTCACGAAGGTCTGCATCTCTTGCGGATTCATGTTGAAACCGCCGTCGCCGATCGTGCAGACCACCTGCCTTGTTGGATCCGCAAACCAGGCTCCCATCGCACCGGCAAAGGAGAAGCCCATCGGAGAATTACCGTTGTTCGTCAGGTTTCGTTGTCCATACTTGGTTTCGAATGCGTGGTTGCTGACTACGATGTTCCCGCCGCAATCGCCGACCAGAATGTCGCTCGTGCCCATTTTCTCCGACAGACGCCGCATGAACGCGTACGGATGCACTCGTTGTTGTTGGGCATAGAACTCCGGTCGGACCGGATCGTATGTGCGCTTCCAGTTCATAACCCGCTGAGTCCAATCGGTGCGATCAGGCAGCGATTTTCCTAACCGTTCTAATGCGGTGAGGAGCCGGCGAATAAACACTTTGGCGTCGCAGAGAATATTGACGTCGAACGGGACTTGCTGGAACTTCCGTTGCACCATGGCCGGATCGATTTCGACGAGATACTTCTTGGCTGCCCGCGCGAAACTGCGCACGTTGCCCCCGGTGATGCGGCCGGAGATCCGGCTTCCGATCGACAGAAGCAGATCGCTGTTTTGGATGCCGAAATTGCGTCCCGCCCCTCCATACGTCCCGACACGTCCCCCATACCACTCATAGTCGGAGGTGATGACATCCAATGCATTCCACGTCGGGAAGCAGGGAATTTTCAGGCGGCGTCCCAGTTCTCGGACGTCGTCCTGCGCATCGGCGAGACGCACACCGCCGCCGACCAGGATGACAGGCCGCTCTGCCGACCGAAGGTCGTTGAGCAATCGGTCGATCTGCCCATCTACCGCAGAGAGATCGAACGCCGTCAGTGCCGGAATATCGAAACCGATAAGTTGTTTGGCATCGACTTTTGCCTTTTGAACATCGAGCGGGATGTCGAGCAGCACCGGCCCGGGCCTCCCGCTCTGACAGAGCCACAGCGCCTTTTCCAACTCGTAGCGGACATCCTCCGGCTTCAGGATCATCTTGGCGTACTTCGTGACAGGAGCCGCCATGGAGACGATATCGGTCTCTTGGAAGCCGATCTGTCTGATCGACGAATCGGGTCGCAGGAATTGCGAGTTGATTTGTCCAGTGAGAAAGACACAGGGAATCGAATCGTAGAAACAATTTCCCATCGATGTGAGAAGGTTCATGCCACCAGGGCCGCTGGTTGCGATCGCCACTCCGGGAATACTTTTCACCTTGGCGTACGCCTCCGCTGCAAATCCGCCTGCTTGTTCATGCATGACGGCGACATATTCGGTCGCGGCCGTCCGCGTAAACGCGTCGATCAGATCACCGTTGGCCGCGCCATAGACGACGAACATCTTGTCGATGCCGCGTTCGGCCAACGTATTGATGATGAAATCCGCAACTTTGATCATGATGGTCTCCTCATCAAGTCATCAGGCCGCCGCCGAGACCGACTCATGGTGACGGCGCCGGACCTTGTGTGTACACATGTCGAGGATGTGCTGAACCGCCCCGTGGCCGAACGTCCGCCGCATCATCGCCAGATACGCACCGTTCGTGAAATAGTCTTGAAACGCCCGGTCGCGGAAATCCAAGACTTGCGTCGCCTGAAGAGTTTCAGTCGGCAACGGCAGACACTCGTAGGCATGCTGCGAATAGCCGATCCATCCCGGCCCGCCGAGGTCGTCCGGCAATAGCCACCGGTTCTGCTTTGCCAAATCGTAGAGAGGCGATCCCGGGTACGCCATGGCGCAATAAAAATTCGCCCATTCCGTATTCAGTTCGAGCGCCAGGTCCAATGTCGCGCGCATGCTGTTCAAATCGTCGTCCGGCAGACCGAAGATATAATTGGCGGCCACATGGATTCCGTGCGACTGAATCTTCCTGACGGTGGAGATGATCTCCGGCTCTCCGAACCGGCCTTTTTCCACACCGTCCCGTACGTGTTGACTCCCGGATTCGATGCCCAATCCCAACCAGTTGAACCCGGCGGCTTTGAGTCGTTCCAGGACTTGATCCTGGACGGTATCCACCCGGGCATAGGCCCAAAGATTGAGCCGGTATCCGCGCTCGAGAATGCGATCGCAGATGCCGATTACGTGCCGCCGATTCAAGACGAACATCTCGTCCGGAATCTTGATGTTCGTGACGCCGTACTGATTGACCAGCCGGTCGATCTGCCCGATGACATTGTCCGAACTCCAGGTCCGCAGCATCGGCGTCTCAAACGGCGCATTGATGCAACAAAAGGAACACTTGAACGGACAGCCCAGACTGGTTTGTAACGAGGCATAGGGACTGCGGGCATCCAGACCATGAAAGCAGTGCCAATTGTGGGCGCGATACTTCGTCATATCGAGGATCTCCCAGGCTTGTCCCGGGAGCGTCTCGTCCAGATCTGAGATGAGCGGCGCAGGGGAATTGGATGCGGGTCGTCCTTCATCGAGATACCACAGCCCCGGTACATCATGCAGTCGGCGTCCTTTTCCCGTCAGAACTTCAAGCAACCCCAGCACGGTATACGGCCCCTCGCCTCGACAGACGTAGGTGTAGGGCTCTTCTTCCAATGTTCGTTGTGGAAGAGCCGAGGGATGGGTCCCGATGACCAGTGTCGGAACATCGGTTAGCTCGTTGAGTCGCTCACAGACCAGCCGGCCGGCCGGCATACACTGCGTCGAAGCGGACGGTTGTTGGCCGTACATCACGAACACCGCAAGAGTGGGATCGGCGGCAGCAATCGCTTCCGCGGTCTGTCGATGGTTGAGTCCCGAGGCTTCCGCATCGAGAATCGCAACCTCATAGCCTCGTCTGTTGACGAACGTAGCCAGGAGCCCGGCCCAGACCGGTGGCTCGATCGCAGCCAAGTCTTTGCTGAGATCTTGATAGACCTGAACGCGGCTCGGAGGCGTGACGAACAGCACATCAAGCGGCTTTGGCATGGATACCTCCCAATTCGCCGGCCAAATCCACGATCCGCCGCACGCCTTCCATGACATCTTCTTCCGGTCCGCAGGTTGCGATCCGAACGAACGACTTGCAGTCCAATCCAAAGCTGCGGCCCGGCGTCACGGCGGTGTGCCTTTCTTCAAGGAGATGCTTGCAAAATGTGACATCGTCGAGACCCGTCCGGCTGATATCCAAGAACAGATAAAAGCCTGATTCCGGCATGGCACAGCGAATGCCCCCTGAACGGTTGATCACTTCTACACAGGCGCTCGTCACACGCTGACATTGCGCCCTGATGCCTTCCGCATATTCATCCAAACCCGACAAACCGGCCAGGCACCCCACTTGGGCGAAAATGGGGAGACATGAGATGAGGGTGGATGTCGACAAGGCGATTTTTTCCACGACAGTCGGATGTGCCAGCGCAAAGCCGACGCGATAGCCCGGAATAGAGAACACTTTTGAGAACGAGGACATCACCACCAGCTGCGGCCATTCGCACGACGTAAGGCTAAAAAACGACGATCCGAACGCGAGCTCGGCGTACGTCTCGTCGCTCAGGAGCCAGATGCGTTCCTCTTCACACCGCTGCGCCAATAAGGTCAACATGGACCGGGTATACACGGCGCCGGTCGGATTGTTCGCGGAATTGACGATGATCGCCTTCGGCCGCGCAGCGACGGCAGCGTCGATCTGCGATTCGTTCAGGTGAAATCCGTCATGATGAGATAACGGCACCGGCGTGACATTGAGTCCGATATGGGCGGTCGCCGCCCAATAGGAGGGAAATGCGGGGGTGAACAACACAACCCGATCCCCTGAGTTGCACGTCAGGTCAAGAAACTGGCTGATAAGCAGATTGGCAGGGCTGATCGCGACGAAATCGCCGCCGATCCGACTACCTGTTTTTCGCGAGACTCGTTCCGCTATCGCGTCTCGCAACTCTCGAATGCCGGCCATGGGTGCGTAGCCAAGCTGTTTGGCCTGGATGGCCCCTACGGTCGCGTCGATGATTTCATGAGGCGGAGGATTTCTTGGATTTCCGAGTTCGAGGTGATAGACGGTGTGTCCTTCTCGTTCGAGCGATTGGGCACGATCCATGACCTTGAACATCTCCTGACCGATGAGGCGTTCGGCGCGTGCCGAAAAGGGGAACGCCGTCATCAATGCAGTTGTCGCCATCATACCCTCACGCACAGGCCACCGAACGAGTGGACCGCAGGATCCCTCGTAAGAAATCTTCAGAGGCGGCGGCCGCCTGGAACTCGGCAAGCCGTTCGGGCGTTCCAATGTCATACAGGGGCCTCTGGCTGACCAGTCCATAAACCCCCAACGGAATCAGTGTCGGAAGCCAGTCCATTTCGAGCGAACAGGGCCGGTTCGTCGAGACCAGTTCGATCGCTGACCGGTCGAACACATAAATGCCGGCATTGTGAAACCGTCCTGATCGGCTCGCTCCCTTTTCACAGAACGCCGTGACGCGATGCCGATCATCCATCGTCACGATACCGGCATCACTGCGATCATCGGCTTTGATCAGCGTAAGCGTAGCGCGGGCCTTGGTCTCGGCATGGCGCGCCAGCAGCTTTCGCAGATCGACATCGCAGACGGAATCTCCGTTGGCAACGACGACGGTATCGCTCGTGATCAAGCCAGCGGCATTGCGAATCGCCCCGGCCGTTCCTAATGGAGTGGTTTCACGGGAAAACATCGGTTCGAACGTGGATGCATGATCCGCATACCATTCCTCAAACTGATGCCCCAAATGCCCGGTGCATAGGATGACCCGTCCCACCCCTTGCTGCACGAACGGGGCGATTACGAATTCGATGAACGGACGCGACCCGATCATCGCCAGCGGCTTGGGCCGATCGCTCAGGACCGAGCGCAATCGAGTTCCTTGTCCCCCGCAGAGGACGAGAAGATCGGGAATCTCAATCGGATCGGCGTTCATGCCGCCTTGCCTATCTGAGTCGGCCTCGATGTGAGAAGTGCGTCTTGCCAAGCCGGCTCCCGATACAGAGAAGTTTCCTGTTGATAAAACACGATCTGGCTGCCCAGGCCTTCAAATTGAAACGGCACCTGCAAGAGGCCAGGCAATGCGGCGTTGATTTTCGGATGCAGCTCAGGGCGGGCAAAGAGCAGCATGAATCCTCCGCCGCCCGCCCCCAGCAATTTTCCGCCGAGTGCACCTGCAGCCCTGCCGGCGTCGTAAATCTGATCTATGAACGGAGTCGTGATCTTGCTGGTCAATCCCCGCTTCACCATCCACGCTTCGTGCAGCAGTTCGCCGAACTCGGCGAGGTCGTGATCCCCCGTCAGAATCGAGACGCCTTCCTGCACCATCTGCAGCATGGCGAACAAATCGACGCGGCGCTGTTTCGTCTGAACGATCTGTTCCTTGGCGATCTCGGAGGCGGTCCGTGAGAAGCCTGTAAAGAACAACAGCAAGTGGCTCTGAAAATCCTTGAGCCGGTCGGGCTTCATAATGAGAGGCGTGTAACCGATGTCGCCGGTCGGCGGAAACGTCAAACGGCACAATCCGCCGTGCGCCGCCAATACTTGATCCTGGCAACCCACCGCTTCCTTCACGATTTGCTGCTCGACATGGATGGCCGCATCGGCCAATTCCGCTTTGGTCGGCATGCGGTGCTGAAGCGCATAGAGCGCATGCAGCAGGCCGACCGTGAACGCTGAACTGGATCCCAATCCCGTACGCGCCGGGAGGTCTCCGTCATGATGAATCTCAAGCCCCTCCGCCATGTTCAAATATTGCAAGACACCCTTGACGGCAGGATGTTTGATATCCGCATTGGTCTTGGCATGTTCAAGCTTGGAATAGGCGATGCGCGTTTTGTGATCGAAAAAAGGCGGCAGATATCGACAGGAGATGTAGCAATACTTATCGATGGTGGTCGCCAATACCGCCCCGCCGTGTTCGCGAAACCAGACCGGGTAGTCGGTGCCGCCGCCGAAGAACGAGATGCGGAAAGGAGTGCGGCTGATGATCATCCGGACACTCTCCTGCTAGTAGACTGCGGAAAAACTCGGTTGGGGCAGACAATAGAACTGGAATCGTCAGCACAGTGCGCCCTACAGAGAAATACCTCAGGATGCTCAAAAAGACTGCTAATCTCACCCGCCCAACCCCGTCGCGCCGAGACGCGTCTCTCCACGGGCCAGGCCGCAGTACCCAGGAGGCTTTCCCGCTGTTCTATTTTCGCTTCACGCTTCACGAGATACGCTTCACCTGTTTCAAATGATGCGAGAACGCCGCTGGCGGCCTTTTTCAGCATCCTGCTAGACATTGCCATAAGCCGTTCCCCTCACGATGGTGTAACACTTCTCTAACTCCCGGATGCCCTGCTCCAGCGACCAGTCGGGCCGAAACCCGCTCGAGAGGATTCGCTCGTTTGAGACGATATAGTCGCGCTTGTCGGGATCTTCTCCGATGGGCGCTTCAAAAAACACGAATTGCGGCACAACGCGTTGGATCTCTCGGCACAGCTCAAGCTTGGACAGATTGGCGTCATCCAGCCCGACGTTGTACGGCCGGTTTTTCATCGACTCAAATCGCTCGAGAGAATGCAAAAAAGCCTTCACGACGTCGCGAATGTGAATGTAGTTGCGCTTACACTGTCCCTCGAACACCACCACCGCACGATCGTGAACCGCGCGCCACACAAAATCATTGACCAGCAAATCCATCCGCATGCGGGGCGAGGATCCGAACACGGTCGCGAGTCGCAGCGTGATGGCATTTCCACGATCCAACACGGCCCGTTCGGCCTTCACTTTCGTCTCACCATACAAGCTGATCGGCCTTAATGGAGACTCCTCCGTACAGGGAACTCCCTGTTGTCCGATGCCGTAGCCGCTATTGGTGACGGGAAACACAATGCGTTGGGTCGGCGACGAAAGCTTGCATAACATCTGAACGGCTTCGAAGTTGACGGTATAGGCGCCGATTCGGTCGCGATCACACAGCGGCGCGCCAACCAAAGCGGCGAGCGGAATAATGATGTCGGCATCGCGCAACGCATCCATCACGACGCGTTCGTCGCGACAATCCCCCCGCACGACCCGAAAGGCGTCGGAAGAACAGCAGTCCAACAAGCTGGCCTGTCGGTAAAGGAAATTGTCCAGTACGGTCACGCCATAGCCCCGGTTAAGAAGCTGCCGGCAAAGGACCGATCCAATGTAGCCGGCGCCTCCGGTAACAAGCACGTGTGCGGCTGTCGCAGTCATACGCGATCATTCCTGTCCGCGAACGCGCCGCATAACGCAGTAGCGCCCGCTGTTTCTGCTTGGGACTCATGCTTCAAAAACCAGCGCACAGTCTCCGTCAGTCCGTTTTTGAGATCGGTGAATTGAAATCCGGGAAAGCGGGAGGTGAAACACGCGCTCTGCAGCCGCTTGATCGGCACGCCCTCCGGCTGAGTTGAATCGAAGACGATCTGACCGCTGTAGGCCATGGCATCCGCAATGGCTTCGGCAAGCGACCGGATGGTCATGCCTGAATCCGGGGCGATGATCGTCGTGGTGGGCTCACACTGTCGATCAAGGGCGTCCAGGGCTACACGCGCGACGTCCCGAGCGAAGACGAACTGCCGCACTGCTCGGCCGCTTCCCCATACCACGTACGGCGTTCCCGTCGTTTTCGCAGTCCGACACCGCCGGATCAGCGATCCGACGACGTGCCCGTGCTCGGAATGGAAGGAATCGTGCGGTCCATACATGGTCACCGGCGTCAGCGTCGTCCAGGCGAAGCCTTCATCTTTGGCCGCAAGCCGCGTATGAAGGTCCAGCATCCGTTTGGCGTAGCCGTACCCGGCATTGCCGTCATAGGCAGGCCCCGCCTGAAGATCATCTTCGGTTGTGGCGCGGTCTGAAAACATAGGATAGGCACACGTTGACAGAATGCTCACCAATCTTGGAATTCGGAGCGCGCGCGCCGCGGACAGCACGGACGTATTAATGAGCGTGTTGTCCTCAAAAAACCGACTGTTCTGCGCAGCATTGACCTTCACGCCTCCGACTAAGCCCGCAAGGTGCAGAAGCTTGCTCGGACGGATCTCTTCGAATAGCGCCTTGGCCACATCGAGACGGCGTAAGTCACCATCCGCGCTGCTCAAAAACACTGCCTGAGGGCACAGCTCCTTCACAGCCGATCCCAACAGCCCAGAGCCGCCGGTCACCAGCAGAGATTCCGTCATGCGACCTCCATGACTGTTTTCGCAATGGCAGTAATATCATCTGTGGTCAAACCGGCATGGTTGGGCAGAAAAAAGCCGCAATGATGGATCCGATCGGCGACAGGAAAACTAGCCATCCCATATCGGCTCATCCAGAAGGGATGGAGTCCGAGATTGCCGGCGGAGAAAATGCGGGTCTCAATGCCATGCTCGGCAAGATTCTTCACAATGCGCCGCCGCTGGTCAGGAGAATCGGCGATCAAACCGACGGAAATGCTCGCCACCTGACTGCCTGCCGGAGGCTGCTGCACGTAAAAGTGCGTCCCGAGATGATCGAGATACAAGGCGTGGTTGCGACGCCGTTGCTCCGTCATCCGGTCCAGTTTTTCGAGCTGGCCGATTCCGAGAAACGCATTGATATCGGTCGATCTGAGGTTGAAGCCTGGCTCGTAAAACACGAAAGGAGAGTGGAAATCGTCGATCCGATGTTGCGCCACCAGCGCACGATGCGTCGAAGGGTCAAGGTCTTTGCTCCACCCATGGCTGCGGAGCATCAGAAGAAGATCCGCAAGCGATTGATCGTCGGTTGAAACCATCCCCCCTTCGACCGTGGACATTTGATGCCCGAAGTAAAACGAAAAGCTGGCCAGATCGCCGAATGACCCGATCTTACGGCCTTCGTAGCTTGCCCCGATCGCCGCGCACGCATCTTCCATCAGCACAAATCCATATCGGTCTTTCAGCGCCAGCACCTCCCGCATCTTATGTGGGACACCCAAGACTTGAACGAGCATGACCGTCTGCGCCTGGTGCTGTTTCAGCAAGGCTTCGAGATGGTTCAAGTCAAGACCGAACGTGTCCGGGTCGGCCTCGCACATGATGGGCTCAAATCCGAATTGAATAGCGGGTGCAATTGAAGTGACCCAGCCCACACTGGGGACGATCACCTTTTTGTTGCGCAACCGCCCCGAAACGAGCAGCGCGTAATACATCAAGAGATTGGCCGACGACCCGGAATTGCAATACACGGAGTAGGACTGGCCTAACCAGCGCGACCACCGCGACTCAAAGTCGCGCGTGACCGCCCCTTTCGTTAATCGCGGATAGGTGTGAAGCCACTGAATCAAACGATCGATGTCATGACGGTCGATCGTGTCGTATGCCAGACACCACCGAGGATTCAGCTCACGCTGTACTGCACCGAGACCATCCATGGTCATCGCTCCCTCTTTATCAGCCCGGACAGGCTGTTCAGGCTGAAAAA
Source organism: uncultured Nitrospira sp. (assembly GCA_964587955.1). GTDB lineage: Bacteria > Nitrospirota > Nitrospiria > Nitrospirales > Nitrospiraceae > Nitrospira_D. The sequence continues at coordinate 25,688 of CAZPNQ010000013.1, read as the reverse complement.
CAGCGATTCAAAATATGTGCCATTACCCTCCCCGGATTATCGAGCCAAGAGCGCGGCTTCTCTCTTCGTGTACGAATGATTCCGGCAGTATTTGCCGACCGATACGGTACAAAACACCTTTAGGAGGGAAGATAAAGGCCGGTGATCATACAGCCAGCTACGCGCCCGATTTCTGTGTCGTCCATTGTTCGATCGCTTTCAAGACTGACCCACCCCAACCGCGATATTCGATGTACTCCAGTTCATTGAATCGAAACTCAATGCCGACCAGTTCGTTGCCGTCCCGCATCTCGACATTCTTGATGACACCCGTGAGGTTCGTAATATGCCCAAGACCCGAGAGTTCAAATTCAAGACGGACCGTAGCTCCGGTGCGCAGCCAGGCGGGTCTCTGCATCAGCACCACGCTGCACCCACTCTCGCTGAGATCCTTCAGTAAACCGCCAAAATAGTCGCCCGTCGGCAAGGCGGCCTCGGAACGTCTGCCGTGACCGGCTTGCATCAATAAAATCGGCTCGTTCGCGGGCACACGGAGATGCTTTCTCAGATGCATTTCTTCCACCGCTTTTGGAAAAGCGACGAACAAAAGCGGCACCGGCGAGGTCATCACATCGCGGATTTCACTGCGGTACCCCACGAGCTTGCCATCATGGAAGTAGCTGACGGTGCAGAGGGTGCCTGGGGCGATCACCTGATCATGGCCGAGCTGAAGCGGCCATTCACAGACAAGCCATGCGTGATCCTTCCAGCCCAGAAGCGTCGTGCCGTACGTCATCTTGTGTTGATCACGCGTCAGAGAAATTTTCAGGGGAAGACCGACCGACAAAAAAGAAGCCGCGGGTGGAACAGACACGACAATCTCGTTCATACCCAATGCTCCGTGACAATCAGCCGATAGAAACCGACTCTGATCAACTTTATCGGCGTGTCACTGACAGATCTTGAGGTTTGGAGTGACACGATGAAGAACATCGGATGAAAACCGATTCAAACGCATCATGATTCACCCGCCTATGCAGGAAGCCACTGTTGTTAAGCCGTGGAGGAAATACGCCACGAGTGTCCTTTGAAGCCTTTGTGAACACACTACGGCGAGGTGTCGCCGCGGACCCACCAGGAACCACGGCTGCCTGTCTCTCCGCAGTAATCGGTTATGGAGGATGGATCAAGCCGTGGGGCTCCACAGACAACGATCAAGTTCGGCGCATGCTTCTCCGATAACACCCGTGATTCTCCCTTCTGTCGGCACGTCCGACCGGAGACCTTTCTGACCCGGAGTCCAAAGACTTATGGCGACAAAGCGCATTGCGATCGATGAGCTCGTTCCGGGCATGTTCATTATAGAGATGGATGTCCCGTGGTACCGAACCCCCTTTCTCTCCCATAAACGGCTGATCAAGGACCTACAGACCATTCAACTCATGAAGCAGCATGGGATCAGGATGGTGACCATCGATACCAGCAAAGGGTCCGACCTCCCGTCGGAACCTTCAGCGAAGGCGCAGCACGCTGCATGCGGATCCTCTTCCGATACGGAGGTTCCCGTTCTTCCGGACCTCAAGACCGACTTTACGTCTGAGATAAAACTTGACGAGTATTCCGTCACCGCGATTTATGCACAGGCTCAAGAGGCGGTAGAGCGCGTTTTCGAAGACCTTGAGCGGGGAATTCCTCCATCTCTCGAAACGACCAAAGCGATCGTGGCGAAGGTGCTGGAGCAAGTTCTCATCGACCGCGCCGCGATGGCCACTCAGGTCGCCATCCAGAAAATCAAGCAATTCGACCGCTCTTTGACGGCTCATGCGCTGGACACCTGCATCTTGTCGCTCGTGGTGGCCATTGAGAGTGGTGCGGATCAGGCGACGCAAGAACAGGTCGGCATGGGAGCGTTGCTCCATGACGCCGGATATGTGCGTCTTCCGCGCAATCTCGTTCGTAAGCGGGAGGAATGCAGCGGTCAGGATAAGACACTTCTCGAACAGCATTGTAAGCTTGGAGTCGCACTCCTCTCGGAACATCCCGGTATGGATGAGAATGTCTTACGCATCGTCCGTGAACATCATGAGCGGGCCGATGGAAGCGGGTTTCCAGCCGGTCTTCTCAACGATCAGATTTCACGCCTTGCGCAAATTGTCGGCATCGTCAATTTTTATGACGGCATGGTCAGTCGGCGCGGCGCGCGTCCGGCCATGATCCCACATGACGCTGTTCGGCAACTCTTTTTGGCGGGGGAACGAGGACAATTCGAAAAATCTCTTGTGGAGCTCATGATTCGAAGCATCGGCGTCTATCCGGTCGGGAGTCTCGTCAGGCTCAATACCGGCGAACAGGCGGTTGTCGTCGGAGTCAACCCTCAGCAGCGACTCAAGCCCCTGGTGAAAGTCACGACAGACCCTCAAGGAGGTTCCTATACGACGCCGATCGAAGTGGATCTGTCGACATCGTCGCCAGACCATACAGTCCGAACCGTGCTGCGTGTCCTCGATCCGACTAAAGAACGCGTCAACATCGGAATACACCTGGACCAGGCCCTCTCACGAGCCGCATGATGAAACCCTCCGGACGGAAGCCCCGACGAAACCGACGTCGACTGCCAGCCTCGGTTCGTGCGGCCTCCAAGGCGCTCGATCTTCTCGAAGAGCTTCCGTTGGCCACCATCATCCTCGACACGGATCTCACCGTACTGGCCGCTAACCGAGAAAGCCATCGGTTGCTCGGACCCCGGTTCTTTTCCTCTGCCGTCCGATCCTTTTCATCCTTGTGGTCCAGGCTCACCCAATCCGACACCGCGATCATTACCGCGCAATTGAACGGAGTGCTGAGGAGCCGTCGACCGTCCGTAATGCAACTGCTTCTCTTGCGGAAGACGCTCCCCCCCGTTCCGGTGGAATGGACTTGCGCGCCCAGCACGTTCAATGGAAAGACCGTCCTCATTGTCAGCATTCGAGACTTATCGCATGAATTGGAATTGGAACGGGATCGCAATCGATTGGCGGCCATCGCTGAGGAAAGTCCCTTACCGATGATCGAACTGGACCGGCACACGAGTTTACTGTACGCCAATCCGGCCATGATCTCCCTGCTCACTCGATTCGGATACAGTCCGGAAGGATCTCCCATCGTCGCTCCCCCCGCCCTTTCGGATATCGTGCAACGTTGCCTCGCCACAGGTGACGTGCTGCATGATGAGGAAGTGGTGCTCTCCGAAGCCAGTTTTTCATGGACCTTCTGTCCGGTTCTCACTCATGGAGTGGTTCGAGGCTATGCCACAGACATGACGAACGTCCGCAAAACGCAGCAGGCCCTTCAACTATCGGCGGACCAACTCCTCCTCAGCAATCGCCGCCTGGATCAGGCTCTGGACGAAGCAACGGAATCGGCGCGGGTCAAAACGGCATTTCTAGCGACCGTCAGCCATGAACTCCGCACCCCCATGAACGGCGTGATCGGTATGACAAGCCTGTTGTTGGACACGTCGTTGACGCCAGAACAACAGTCCTACGCGGAGACCATTCGCCAATGCGGCGAAGCGTTGCTGCAACTGATCAACGACGTGCTTGAATGCAGCAAGATCGAGGCCGGCAAGCTGGAACTGGAGTGCCTGGAATTCAATCTGAGAACCACGGTTGAGCAGGTGTTGGCTCAATTCGCAGAGCGCGCGGAGTCGAAAGGGCTGGAGCTGACCGGACTTGTCCATGCGGCAGTTCCAACAGGAGTCAAAGGCGACCCGAGTCGCCTGCGTCAAATCCTCACCAATCTCGTTGCCAATGCCGTGAAGTTCACCGACAAGGGCGAGGTGACCCTACAGGCCTATCTCGAAGAGGATCTTCCCGACGCGGCAATCATCCGCTTCGAGGTCACGGACAGCGGCATCGGAATCAATTCGGATACTCAAGCCAAACTGTTCCGTCCGTTCGTACAGGCGGATAGCTCCACGACGAGAAAATACGGAGGGACCGGCCTTGGCCTTTCGATTTCCAAGCAACTCGCGGAACTCATGGGTGGACGGATCGGCGTGCACAGCATCGACGGACAGGGCAGCACCTTCTGGTGTACCGCACGTCTCCAGAAACAGGCGGATTCTCCCCGCGCGATTCTTCCGACCGGTGAGCTGACCGGAAAACGCGTGTTGATCGTCGATGACAATGAATCCAATCGGTTGATCCTTCATCATTTGGTATCAGGTTGGGGGATGGTGGACGATCTCGCAGAGGATGCCGAATCGGCGTTGCAGCGTATCGTCGAAGCCAAGCAGCGAGGAATACCCTACGATCTTGCCGTCTTGGATGTCGTCATGCCGGGAAAGGACGGGTTGCAGCTCGCACGGGAGCTTCAACGTCACCCCACGGGATCCGGGATTCGTCTCGTCGTGATGACGTCAATGCTGCAACGGGGCCACGCGGAGCAAGCTCGGCAGGCCGGCGCGATGGGCTACCTGCCGAAACCCATCCGTCACGACGAACTACGTGATTGTCTGCGAGCCGTGCTGGGGTTGCCGGAACGTGAAGCGCCGAAGGACACCCTGGCACGCCCTGTCGTGCCTCAGCTCGTCACCAGGCATATGGTCGAGGAGCATGTACAGCATCGGCGGATTTTGGTCGTGGAAGACAACATCGTCAACCAGAAACTGGCCGTGCGGATGGTCGAAAAACTTGGCTACAAACCGGACGTCGTCGAAAACGGCCAGGAAGCGCTGGCTGCGCTCGCCAAAGGCGACTATGCCGTCATCCTGATGGATTGCCAGATGCCCGTCATGGATGGATTCGAGACGACCCGATGCATTCGCGAACGTGAAGCGTCCGAAACCCGCGACTCGAAACTAGACACTCATCCGCACATCCCGATTATTGCCGTCACCGCCAATGCGATGCAAGGCGATCGTGAGCGCTGCTTGGCGACCGGGATGGACGATTATCTTGCCAAACCCATCAAACTGGACGAACTGCGGAGTGCCTTGACACGTTGGACATCAGTGCCTCCTGATCATACAGCCACTGTGCAGCAGAAACCACGTTCTGCCACAGCCGATCCGACCCGAGGAATATTCGACCCCGCCAAAATGTACCAGAACATCGGCAGTGACAGTGAGTTGTTCGCTCAACTCGTCGGCCTGTTTCTCGATCGCCACCAAGCCATGCTCACCGACATCAGAACGGCGCTGGCCGATGCCGACTCGATCGCCCTCGAACGGATGGCCCATACGTTCAAAGGTACCGCCGGAAATCTTTGCGCCTCCGAAGTTGCACTCATCGCCGGTCGTCTCGAAGCCGTCGGCCACCTCAACGCGCTCCACGATGCCCCTCCCGTCTACGCGCAGCTTGAACTCGAAGTCGCCAGGCTTGTCCGCGTGCTGGAACCCTACCGGAAGGGATATGAGCCTGTCAGCCAAGCTGCCGCCTGATTTACTACCAGTCTCAACGACATATTCTTGGATATCATGTCGTGATAAAGGAACACATGAACCGCTGTGCTGATGCTATTCCTCCAGATAGGTCTCCTCTAAATATGATTAGTTCCAGAAAAGGTTATAGTCATGACACAGGCAAGTTCGGGGTAAACGACTGGTCATGCCTGGTCCTCGCTCGACAAAATCATGGACGAGGATGCCTGAACATCAAACTTTTCGACAGCTGCCTTTAGTTCCGCCAAAGCGCTCCACTGAATAGCGCCACTAGGCATAGGTTGGGATGAATCAACTAGTCGGTCGAGCAGTCCCGACACGGCCTTGAAAGTTATTTCGTCAACCTTTAGTCGAGCAAGCGCTGAGAATGGTTTATTGTCTTCCACAACATCACCACAGAAGGCTTCTTCGAAGTTTGGGATAGACGCTAGAAGGTCAACTTTCTTGGCTGTCCTACCTGGATCTGTCACTTCGAGGATTCGTTGGTTGACAGTCCAGGCTGGATTTGCGCGTGGCTTCTTGGACTTCTTACCATTGATTGTTTCTCGGTCTGCGTCATGCAGGATAGAGTAACCCTTGTCGAATTGGTTGAGAATCTTGCACAACGATACAAGGCACGACTTGCCTCTTGCTCGCACAACATGGACATCTTTGTACTTGCCACGATCCTGAGCCATCACATGTCGAAACGCTGTGTATTCGGTATCTCCCTCAACAAGGATCGTCTTGCCTCCGAAGAAGAACTCCGCGACATACGGATCACATAAGTTCAGCAGTTTCAGTTCTGTTCGGTCATCCTCATCAAGCTTTGCTCGTGCAGGGCGGAAGATCGTAGTGCCCCGAACGATACCATTCGTGCCGCGCTCGACACGAACGATTGAGGTATTGTCCCGGGCAAGGTCGATGAACACGGGGGAATGCGTCGTGATCATCACCTGCCAATTTTTTGTTTTTGGCAGATCGTAGAGAACGCGGCAGGCTTCACGAATTGCGTCTGGATGAAGGCAAATCTCAGGTTCATCCATCAGAAGGAGGTGGGGCCGATCAGTCGGGGCCTGTGTCTTAGGGTCTGGTTGCTCTGCCAGAATTCTTAGTGCCGCCCAGAGTAAGGTTCGACAAGCCCCGCTTCCTTGCCTCTCAATCGTTGCTTGGTGTCCGTCAATAAGTCCCATGCGCAACACAGGGTTCGCTTTGAAGAGCGAGACGGTTTTGTCGATGTCGTCTTCAGGTCGGGCATCGAGGGTTACGGCATAGCCCGGGAAAACCTCGCCAACTATGCTGGTGAGGTCTGTCCGCATCTTGTCCACCGCAATTGTGGCATCTGATGCAATAGCTTTTTGCAGTTCTTTGATGTCATTGAGTAGACACTCGTAGACAGTAGGGCCCTCTTCCTCTGTGAGATCTGTGCGCTTCTTCTTGGCTTCTTTGACTCGTTTTGTTAACTCATCCTTCAGAATTTCCGCCACCTGTTCTGCTTGCCGCAATGGATCTTGAAATGCCGCGACATGATGAGGTTTGGGTCGATTTGCTTGTGCGACATTTGGTGCACCCCATGGCCCCTCAGCACTGTGCCAAGTACCTGCGGCCAAATCCCATCCGACTTTCTTAGGTGGACCCGGTTCTGCCCATATCCATCTCTCTCGGACAAACATTTCATTCGTCAAGATGTCTGTCCGTACCCATTTATCACCCGGTGCCGTCTTGTCGAATACGACGGTCTCTAATTCAACTGTGGGCAATGCGTTGGAATCGATTTTGCCATTGGGAAAATCATCTATGGTGAGTTTGCCCTCATTCGAGCCGTGTTCCATAACAACCTCGTAAGCCCTCAAGATAGAGCTCTTGCCAGCGTTGTTTGGTCCGACTAGGACTACGATGTCGTCTAGTTCAATCACAACAGGGGTTGGCCCGATGCAGCGGAAATTGCTCACTGTTAGCTTATGCAGTCGGGGACGAGGACCATTAATGATTTGTATGATCGAAGGTTGATCAGCCGACACCTTCTTCTTCGTCGCCATCTTTATTGTGTCCCTTGTATAGTTTCCGGCTTTGCAGGTACCTCAAGACTCTTCATGCTGAAGCCCTCGATCTCAGCAAGAGACTTTCCGGCTATCCCTTGAAGGTCCCCATACATCCCTGCCGTGGCTTGCATCACCCTCTCAATCTGCTCTTCCCGCTTGGCCCATTGTTTAATGATGGCTTTCTTTTCTTTGTCGAGATCCTCTTGCATGGTGGAGAAGGCTTCGACGATCGCCTCGACTCGATGCCGAAAGCGCGGTCCGGTCAGGTATTGGTAGATCATTTCCGTTTTGGTCTGCTGTCCTTCAGAGGCCTGGCGAGCACAGCCGACCTCGATGAGTGTGTGTCGCAGGGTCAGAGCCAGTGGAAGTACAGTCTTAGGGTGGGTGACCCAGACATTGTCGACCACACCGAAGGTCTCGATCTCCTTGGGTAGTGATTGGCTAACAATAACCGCGATCTCTGCTTTGGCCGCTCGTTGATCTTCCCGTAACTTGGGAAGCCACCCATCGCTCCAGTTTTTCGTTCGCTTCGATTCCCAAATGATGGTCCCGCAGGGTTGGCCATTCGGTCCAGCAACGTGTTGAAGGGCATCCCCGCCATATTCGCCTTTCGGTACCGGCTCGATCGTGTCCCGTGGAAACTTTGCCCGGAGCAGCGCTTCCAACTCTAATTCCTGTACCTCGCCCTGAAGCTGCTGCGATCCTTGTTCAGCCTTTCGTTTCAGCTCCTCGATCTGTTTCTGCATCGAGACAATGGTCTGCTCGGCTTCCATCACTTTCAGTTTCATACTTTCTTCTGCGTCTTTCTTAGCCTGTTCACGGGTCGCCGCCAGACCGTCTTGGACGCGTTTTTCAACCGTCAGATCCAATTCACGTTTGGCATCGTCCAGTTCGCGCTGTTTTCTCAGCAGGTCGGCTTGTGCCTTCTGGGCCTCGGCCAGTTTGGCTTCGCGCGCTTGCATCAGCGCCTGTAGATCGGACAATTCCTTGGCCTTTTGATCGAGATCGTTTTGCAGGACGAGCTTGGCTTTCTTCGCTTCCTCAGTTGCTATTCTGGCACGTTCGACGCGAACTTTTTCCGCGACCTGATCGTCGAGTTGCTCTGTTGCTTTAGTAAGAGCTTCTTCGCGTACGCGAATCTCCGCTTCCCGTTTCGCGGTATCCGCATCTTTTTGAGCCAGGCGCTTTTCGTAGTCGCGACGCGTGGATTCGATCAAGGGAGCCGCAAGCGACTCGGTCAGCTTGATCTCTGTCTTACAGGAGGGGCATACAATGGTTGGTTCACTCATTTTCAATTTTGTCCTTACCGTGTCTACAACGGCACAGCGATAGCGACGTGACTCTGCACGAAACACGGTCGTGAGGAGCGCGCATGCCGAGGATCATCCCAAAACAACTGTTCGGCCTACATCTCGCGAAAGTGCTTACCGCTTTTCCTCAGAGAAAGCAATCAGTCCGATGCCAGGGCTTTCGGTGTCAGAAATGAAATGGTGCGCTATGGAGATATCAGAGCGGTGGAGAAGACGTTGGCTAGACTCGACATTCTTGAGGGTGAGCGCCCTGCGGCATCTCAGGCGACGGAGTTCCGGAGACGGGAAACAACGGGTGCCTGGTAGGAAAATCTTCGGAGAGTACCAGCTGCTTGCCCAATTTGGTGTTGTGACTGATCACCAGCGGTCCACGCAAATTAGCGGTAATCCGGCCTGGATCATCCGATGGAATGGTCAAGATCACAACCAGCGCCAGATCGTCTCTCTCCACAGCCCTGATTTCGGCCAAGGCATCGGCGGGTACGTCGATGTGGTAGTCGGAGTAGAACGTCGTCGGATCCAGGATGACGAATGCCAGTGCCGGCTCTTCGACCGATTGAAGCCATTTGAAGGGAGCCTCGGTATCATGATCCAGAATGACATAGCGCTGCTGATCGGAAAAACCGAGTAGTCCCGAAGGAAACGTCAAGATGCTTTCATCGCGGACTTCGAACGATCCGAATCGAGTCGATGTGCATTTCACGATTATGTCCTCACGACGCAATCCGAGTTTTTGGAGCGATCAATCGACGCAAGGCATCAATGGGCACCACGTGAGTCTTCGCGGCCAACCGGTTTTCCTCTTGAATCCTCACGTACACTTCTTCCCGATGAACCGCGACCGCGCGCGGGGCTTCGATTCCAAGGCGGACTTGCCCACTTTTCAAACCAAGCACGACTACACGGATGTCCGGACCGATCGTGACACTTTCTCCGCACCGCCGTGTGAGTACCAGCATACCAGCCTTCCTTGGCAAGAGGCATGAGTTTCAACTCTTTTCGGACGACTTTGACAAAAACTTTACGCTACTAAGGGAACTGATGGTAACGGCACGAACGGTGCCACGCGCAACCGATGACCTCTCTTCTTATATATAATTCAGCAGTGAGTTCTCGAACACTTTGGTCAGTGTTCTACTGGCCGCTTCGATCGCAAATTGCTGCAGCGTCAGATCCGAAATGGCTTTAGCCAGATCGACGTCTTCGGTTTCCGAGAGCGTCTGGATGAAGAACGCTCTGGCCTCTTCAAGCTGCGCTGCACTCGTCGTCAGACGATTCGAGGTCGCACCGACTTCTCCCTGAATCGCTGCAACCTGCGACACGCCCTGATTCAGCTCTCCCAGAGCCTCGCTGATCCCCTGTCGAAAATTTCCACGCAGCGAACTGACCAATTGCTTGATCTCTGCAAAGAGATCGATTCCACCCGCGATAAAGGCCCGATTTCCGGCGACGTTGGTGGGCACAGTCTGGCCCGTCCCGACTTCGATGGCATGAACCCCCGCGTCCCCTTGGTACTGGAGACCCGAGACGACGGAAAACAGATCGCCGCTCGCCGGTGCGCCGGTACCGTTGGTCAACGTCATCCGAACGCCGTCGAAGCTGATCTCGCTTCCGGACGCATACGTCTGGTTGGTGAGCACGTTCTTGGGCGACAAACTGACGGAGAAGGTATCTCCGGATTGCGGCCCTCCCTGTTGACCGGTTGCCAACACCACGCGCAAACCGGCGAACGAAATGGCTTCACCCGACACGTAGGTATTACCGGACGACAGAGTCGTGCTGGTGGTCTGGTCCACCACTGAATACTGCGTCGGGGACGTGAACTGGATTTGGTAGTTGTGCAGAGTGAGCTGTGCGGCGTTCACCATACCGGCGTCCAGTATGGCCGCACCACCGGTGTTGGACGCTCCACGTGACGTCGTCACCGGAGCCGTGACGTTCAACACCTCGTAGGTGGTGGACGAAGTAAAACGGATCACATAGTCGTCCAACGTGGCGGCATTGTCGTCGGCTACCCGACCCTGCCCGGCTAGGACTCCCCCGGTATTTCCAGCTGCCGAGGCCACAGTGGCCGTAAGCGCAAACGGCGCGCCGCCGGTCGTCTCGCTGCCGCCCGCGAATCCGAGCGCAGTGCGGGCCAAACCTCCGGTGACACGCACCGTGGACTGAGAGCCGTTCATGTCGGATGCGATGACGAGACGATCTCCTTCAAACGTGACCGTGACACTCTTTTGAGCATTGACCAGAGCCGTATCGGCATTGATGCGGCTTTGCACGCGTGCCGCCAGTTGAGCGCCGGTCAACGATTCTGTCCCGGCGGTCAAATCGATCGCGCCTGACGTCGTCCCATCGACCGTCACGATGAGGGTATCGTTGCTGCCGTTTGTCAGAGTCGTGGGCGCCGTGATTGCAAGTCCTGCGGCCCTCCCGTGCGTGCTCGTGCCGGTGAAGATCGACTGATTGTTCAGCTCCGTATTGGCGGTTTGTTGAAGCTGTGCAAACAATTGCCGTACTTCCTTAGCCCCGATGACCCGATCCGCTGCGCTGTTCGAATCGTTACGAAACTGGACGGCGAGCTGCTGCACGCGAGCCAGCGACGTCATCGCTTGGCTCAATGCCTTGTCGGAAAGGTCCAGCCTCGTCTGCCCGAACACAATATTACGTTTTCGTTGCTCGATAGCGGCCAGCGAGGCCTTATCCAAGGCAATGTGATTGAATGCGCTGGGATCGTCGGACGGCTGGCGCACCAACTTGCCGGTCGACACTTGCTGCTGAAATTCCAGAGCCCGCGCGCGCGCCCGGGCCAGGTTATTCGTGAGCACGCCGAAGGTTTGCAGCTCTGTCACCCGCATAAACGCCTCGCACTAAGGTTTGATCGACAACAGCGTTTGGAACATTTCATCGGTGATGCGGACCAGCCGCGAGGCAGCTTCGAATCCCCGCTGAAATTTGATGAGATTCACCAGCTCCTCGTCCATGGAGACGCCGGACACCTGTGCGCGCAATGTCTCGATCTGGTCCTTCAGAATCTCTTTCGCTTCCTGTTCACGGTCGGCCGTCTGCGCCGCAACGCCGAGCTCCGCCGCAACGGTCCGATACGCGTCGTTCAAAGTACCGTTATCCAGGCTCGCGAATTGTCGCTGCTGAAGTGTCACCAGCGAGAGGACATTGGTATTGTTTCCCGGAATACCGGTTCGTGTGGAAGAGGCGGCAACGGACAAAGGATCCGTGAGTGTGACCGCCAAATCGCGAGCAGCTTGACTGTACGAATCGACCTCGAATACGTCTCCGGCCGACGCGGCACCGGTCAACGTGACGCTGAGGCCGTCGAATGTCAGAGTCGCCGGGCTTGTATAGGTGCCGGAAGCCGCGGTACTGGTGCCGGCACTCAATCCGAGCGACGTTCTGGCCGTGCCGCCGGTCACATTGACGGCCGATGAGGCGGTCGTATCATTCGACGTGATGACCAGGCGGTTGGTCGTCGTGTCATAGGTCACCGTCACGGTCTTTCCGGCCGCTTGTAGCGTAGCGTCCGCATTGATCTTACTCTGTACTTCTTGCGCGACGGCCGTCCCGGAGGCGTACGACAAGCCCGGACTTGCAGCACCTGCCAGAGTAATCGTGCCGGACGCCACGCCGTCGACACTCACCGTGAGTGTATCGTTCGTGCCTGTCACGATAGACAGCGGGGTATCCGTGGAAGGCGGCGTGATCACTGTGCCTGTATAGTTGCCTTTAATCGTAGCGCCGGTCGTCGCATCGACGATGGAATAGGCGGACCCTGAAGAGAACCGGATCTCGTAATCATGAAAGGTGAGTGAACTGTTGGCGGTAATCGCACTGCTGCTGATCGCGGCGCTTCCCTGATTGGAGGTCATCGCTCGCGTGGAAACTGCCGGAGGACCGAAAAAGTCGAGGCCGGTCGATCCGTCGAGTCCATACCCTTGTCGATGAACCCCATTGACGGCGTTCGCCAGCGTCGCTGCCAGCCGGTCGAAGGAGACTTCCAGATCACGAACCGTGGTGTCACGGACGTCCAGGAGGCTGCGTAAGCGGCCATTGGAAATCAATCCGTCGATGCTTAAGGGACGCGTGCCCCCGGTCGAATACCCAACCGTAAAAAGCCCGCCGTTGTCCGGATCTTCGATGACATCTAATTGTCGGACCGTGGATCCCTCCACCAGAACCTGCCCTCGCGCCGCAAAAACCGTGAGAGCCCCGGTGCCGGTCTCCACGGTTGTGATATCGATGCGAGTTGCCAATTCATTCAATGCGAGCTCGCGTTGATCCCTGAGATCATTGGCGCTCTGGCCCGTCACCTCAGCCGCGACAATCTGGTTATTCAGCTCGGCGACTTGTTTTGACAGGCTGTTGATCTCCGTCACCGTCTGCTGGACCTGAAAGTTCAGTGATTGTCTCGCCGCGACGAGATCCGAAGAAACTTGATTCACACTCGAGGCCAATTGCCTGGCATTTGCCAAGAGAACAGAACGAGGCGCCAAGCTTCCCGGATTGGTCGACACGTCTTGCAAGCCGCGAAAGAAGTCGTTCATTCGTGCGGCAATGCCCTGATTGTTGCTGTCACCGAATATGTTTTGCAGCCGGAACAATTCTTCCCGGGACACCGACAGGCGTCCGAGATTCTGTTGTACGGTGGTCAGCTGACGGTTGATGAATTGGTCCGTATACCGCCTGATCGACGTCGCCTGCACACCGGTTCCCACCATGCCGGGCCGTCCGCTCAGCGGAGCACGTTCTGAGAGCACGGCTTCCTGCCTGGAATATCCCGGTGTATTGACGTTGGCAACGTTATGTCCGGTGACGGCGAGGGCTTGTTGCGAGGTCGTGAGTGCGCTTCTCGCGATGTCAAAGAGAGACGTCAGGCCGATCATGATTAGCCCTGCTGATGAATAAGCACGTTGACACGGTCCGTCACGAACGATTGTCCGTCGGCTGTATAAAGATCTTTGCCTGAGGCGACGGGTGCGCCGGTGGACAGCGCTTGATCGACGACACTGCGAATACCTTCGATGAGCACCACGTTCTGCTTGATCTCGTCGCGGACGGTCTTGGCCACAGTCATATAACTTCGGTAGACGGCTCGTAACTCGTCCGACACAGAGTCTTGAATGTTGTCGATCAGTTCCTGTATCGACGCCGCCTCTGGCCGCAGGCCAAAGTGCCCGATCAGTTCTTGAACGAGTTGCTGCCGTTCATCGGCAAGAGACTGCAGCGATTCCAGGATCGACAGCCGACGGCAGTTGATAGAATGAAACTCGGTAATAGCGAGCGTCCGGATGGCGGCTCGTTCGGTGTGGACGGTCTCAAGCAGTTGATGACAGGTGTCTTCTTCTTGGCGCAGCAAGCGGCAGAGCTGGGTGAGCGCTGGCGAAAACCTGGACGTGGGCATACAGACTCCTTGTGATCATCGGCGTGCGCTGCGTTTCGCCCTCGATCCCTCATCCACTCTTCTTTTCCGTTGGAGAGAAGAAGCGGAAAGAGACTACGACGAGTGTTCAGGAGCCTGGGACGAATACTACAGTATGGCGTCGGTCAGAACTTGCTTAATGACGGCATCTCCAACCGCGCGGCCACTGACATCGTACGTGCCGCTGTCAAGAGCGCGCCTGATGCGCTCTACATTCTCAGTCCGCCCCGGGTCCGGCTGATTCGCCAGCTCCCGAATCCGTTGAAGCTCCTTCGCTTGGGCGGAAATCTGAACTTCATCCTTACCCACCTCGGCGCGGGCAGCCGCTTGTCGGCCGCCTGAGCTCTCGGTTTCCTGAACCCCAAGCAACAGCTTTGCGAGATGATCTACTTTCCCATGACCTGAAATTTGCATCTTGCCGCTCCTTCTCCGGCTCTCTGCTCTCAGTCATCAATCTGAGCAGCTATGGACTTTACCCCGGTCGAGCTTCTTATCGGTTTCTATTCAGAAGAACTTGAGTGCCCCACCTCAGATGGTGAAACATATCTTTCCGCATACTCCTGAACCATTTTGGTAATGCCTATTCCTCCGGATTCTGCGGCTCGTTTCCCGATTTCCTCATCATAAAATGAGTAAAAATAAGCCCCCTGCTTATTGGCAACGGTGCCCTCAGGAACCGTCTCTCTCATCACTTTCAGCAAATACGAGACAAAATAGGCCTCGAACTGCCGTCCAGCTTGGACCAGTTGTTGACGCGCCTCAGTCGTGTTCTGTGAGCTCGTGGGGTTCAGTTGAGGGCCGAGATGACCAAAACCCAGAACTCCTCCGGAATTCTTATCCAGTGGTGTCGATGGAAAATAATAGCTTCCTTGTTTATGTATATCCATATTATATCAATAACTTAACTAAATTATTTCAAGATTAGCTTGAAGAGCTCCTGCTGACTTGAGCGATGATAGTATTGCCACAAGGTCACGCGGCGTCACTCCCACCGCATTGAGAGCCCGCACGACCTCTCCCAATGTCACCGTTTCATCCACCACCATGAGCCGTGATTCCTGTTCCTTGATCTCCGTCTGCACGTCCGGTGTCACCACAGTCTGTCCCGCAGACGAGCCAATGAGCGGCGCCGGCGGCTGCGACACGTTCAGTGTGTTTTTTACCGAGATCGTGAGATTACCGTGGGAGATCGCGCACGTGGAAATCCGTACATGTTCCCCCAACACTACGGTTCCGGTCCGTTCATTGACGACGACTTTAGCCACCGAATCGACGGTGACGTCGAGCCCCTCGATGGATGCAATATATTCGACGACACGGCCCTGGAACGAGTGAGGAATCGTGGCTTTGATGGATCCCGCATTCACGGCCGATGCGCTGCCTTTCCCAAAAGTACTCTCGATGGCTTCGGCCGTCCTGATAGCCGTCGTAAAATCAGGTTGACGGAGAAGCACGGAAACCGTTTCCCACGAGTCGATGTTGACCTGCAGCTCCTTCTCGATAATGGCTCCTCCGGGAACCACCCCGGCCGCCTGATGATTCTTGACTACCGTCGCTCCTCCAGGCCCTCCCGTCCCGCCGAGAAAGCCGCCGATTGAGACCGGTCCCTGCGCGACGGCAAACACTTGCTGATTGGCTGCCTTCAAAGGCGTGAGCAAGAGCGTGCCGCCTTGCAGACTTTTGGCATTCGCCATCGAGGACACGACAGCATCCAGCGTCATCCCCGGTTTGGAGAAGGGAGGGAGCTTGGCCGTGACCATCACCGAGGCGATATTTCTGGTCAACAATTGAATCGGGTCAATCACGAGATTGACGCCCATTTTGTTCAACATCGACATCATCGCCTGGATCGTAAATTGTCCGCCGATCACTCGGTCGCCGGTGCTGTCCAGACCAACCACCAATCCATATCCGATCAGCTGGTTTTCACGCACCCCTTCGATCGCACCGATATCCTTGATTCTCACCGCGTCCGCGCTCAACGGTGAAAGAATGACACCGGCCAGCACCAGTACACTGATGATCGAAACATGTCGTGTGAACATGCGTTGAATGCCTCTTCTCTCTACGAACGTTTGGAGACCACCGTCTGTGATCTTCGACCGAGTATGATACGTGCCAGCCACCCTTGCTCTGAAATCGCTTCTGTGGCTGAACCATGATCGATATCATCAAGCACATGGAATCGCGTTCTGCTCCCGAAGGTGGGAGGATCAAAATCAGCCCGTCGTACCACCCCACTCTGCACCATCATCTGCAGAGTGCGAAGATTCAAGGGCCGTCGCTTGAGGACGACCTTCCTCATTCCCGTGCGCCTTTGCGGAGCCGCCATAGGACGATCCTTCCTCAGAACGGATACACCCAATCGAGAATACGGACGAACCATCCCGGTCGCTGCACATCGTCGAGAACGCCGAGACCCGAGTATTCGATTCTGGCGTCGGCGATGGCGGATGACAACACGGTGTTCTTGGTATCGACATCGACCCGACGCACGATGCCGCCGAGGCTCATGAGCTGCTTTTCACTGTTGACCGACACTTCACGGCGGCCTTCGATACGAAGATCGCCATTGGGAAGCACTTCGGTCACGATGGCGGATATGGTCCCGGTCAAAGTCCCTTCCCGACTCGTCGCGCCTTTTCCACCGAACTTGTTGCTGGCGCTTGCGTCGATTCCCATCCCCCGTCTCGTTTCATCGCTGAATCGTATTCCTGGTATTCCGATATACCCCATTGCGCTGCCGATAAGACTGTTTTTGATCGTCGAATCACGTTGAGCCGCCGTGTCTGCAGACTTCGACCCTTTGTGGTTTTCGATGATCTTGACGGTGAGGATATCGCCGATGCGCATAGCACGGAGGTCCTCATAGAGGTAGGATCTTCCATTTTCTTCCTGCCACAGCGACCCGACCGTCTTGGGCGGCGGCAATGGCGACACGACAACTTTGCTTGAGACATTCGGCGGAGTCGAGCAGGCCTGAAGCAGGACAATGACAGCGCCCAACCTGAGCCAGCACAGGCTGAGGTTAAGGCCGAGGCTGAGCAAAGAATTAGTTGACTCCCTCTTCACCTTAACCTCAGCCTCAACCTTCGAATGTGCGGCTGCTTTCAGCATCGTGCTAGAACTCCACTTCAACGAGACTGGGAGCCACCACTCTGGCTCTCAGCTCTCTACCGGAATCCAGATTGGCGACCATGACGGTCTGCCCGATCTGTCCGCTCGATTTCGTCACACCATAGGCACGAATCGACAGCCCTCCTCGCCGCGCTTCGATAAGAACTCGATCCCCTTTTTTAATGACCAATGGAAGTTTCACGAATGCGGGACGCAGCGGAGTATCGGGCGGAAGAGGCCGCGAGGCGCTCTTTCCTACGACCTCACTTTGATCCGTGATGAACGGGTGATTCACCTGATGAACCCGCATGTCGACAGTCTTGAGATCCCCTACATCGATCAATTCCTCGGCCTTAAGAAAACGGGTGACCACCACCGCGTCGATCATCGCCGCAACATCGGCCACAACCTGGACGGTCTTCCGAGATTTTCCGTTCGCCGTCGCCTCCACTTGAAACACGCGCCGTCCTAAACCGTCTTCCGTGGGGTTGGGAATGACCCGCAGTTCGACCGGCCTTCCGGAAGTCATCACCGGATCAGCCGGTTCCAGAACCGTCACATGCACCGTTTTGACCTTGCGTCCCCACGCATCCATCAAGTATTTCTGGATGGCCTTCCCTATCGTATCGGGATGGATTTCGCCGACGGCCGGTCGGTCCACAATCGGGCTTTTGGACGTCGGCGAAATCGCGAGGGACTCGCCGCTAGGCCCCGCGATCGATGGGGTCACATCAGAGGCACCCGCTAAAATGACCATGATCAGGATCGGGAATAGTCCGGACATGAACGCCTCTTATCGTCTGAGATTGTTCGCAATGGCCATCATTTCGTCGGACGCCTGAATCGTCTTCGAATTGATCTCGTAACTTCGCTGGGCGATAATCATGTTGACCATTTCTTCAGCGAGATTGACGTTCGAGCTCTCCAAGAACCCCTGCTGGATGGTGCCGAATCCGGTCGTGAAGCCTCCGGTCCCCTGCGTCGGAGGTCCTGATGCAAAGCTATCGATAAAGAGATTGTTTCCCATGGCGACCAATCCGGAAGGATTGTCGAACCGTGTGAGTTGGATTTGCCCCACTTGCGAAGCCTGAGTGACGCCAGGAAGCAAGACAGAGACAGTGCCGTCCTGTCCGATATCGACCTTCAGCGCGCCGGAAGGGATCGTGATCACCGGATTCAAGAGGTCGCCGTCGCCGGTCACGAGATTGCCCACGTTGTCCCGCTTGAACGACCCGTTTCGGGTATACATGATCGTTCCATCTGGACGAGATACTTGAAAGAAACCGGAACCATCGATGGCCAGATCCAGCTCGTTGTTCGTTTGCCGCATATTCCCCTGAAGCCATTCTTTGGCTACGGTCGTTGGCCGTACGCCGGCACCCACCTGAATCCCGACCGGAAAGACTCCGACATTGGATGCGTTCGTTCCCGGGAGCCGCTGAATCTGATACAGCAGGTCGGCGAACTCAGCGCGGCTGCGTTTGAACGAGTTGGTGTTAACGTTGGCAAGGTTATGGGCGACGGTATCGACGTTGATCTGCTGGGCCGTCATTCCAGTCGCCGCTGTCCACATGGCTCGAATCATAAAAAACCTCCCGTGTATCTCGTCGTTCGTGAATCGCGTTGGAGGAACGCGAAAGGTTAGAGGCTAGAGGCCGGACGCTTTCGCCTCAGACCTCCAACCTCCTTCCTCCAGCATCCTTCACGCTTCACGAGATACGTTTCACGCATTACAGCACCCGTCCTACATCTTGAATCGCGACTTCAGCCATTCGATCGAGCGTCTGAATCAGCTTTTGCGTCGATTCATAGTTGCGCATGCCCTGAATCATTTTCACCATCTCGCCGATGGAATTGACGTTGGATTCTTCGATGTGTCCGACCTGAATCTGCGGATTCTTGGCCACGGTGCCCTTCTCCGAGAAGAACAGCCCTTCCGATGACTTCTGCGGCATCTCACTATCAGGAAATTCCATCACTTTGATCGTGGCCACGGGCTTATCATCGACTTTGATGGCTCCCTGCGTCGTAATGTCCACCTTGCCGGGAGGTATCTTGATTTCACCCGTCGTCCCCATCACGGGGTAGCCAAGTCCGTTCACCAACCGGCGTTGATTGTCCAGCGAGAGCAAGCCGTTGCGGGTGTACCGAAGACCTTGGGGCGTTTGCACTTCAAGAAATCCTCGTCCTTGAATGGCGATGTCCAATGGGTTGCCGGTCAACCGGATGCGGCCCGGCTCGAATGTGGTCTTGATCTGATGCGGTGCGACAAATGTGCGTTCGCTTGGTCCAAACGGCCTGGCCATGATCTGTTGGGCCAATCCCATCGTTCGGCCGCCGGTGGGAACGACCGCATGGTATCGTGGGAATATGGCCTTGAAGGCTTGTTCGTCCTGCTTAAATCCGGCCGTATTCACATTGGCCATGTTGTTCGCAAAAACCTGCATCCGCCGCTCATGAGCCAGTGCACCGGACAAGATGGGATAGATGCCTCGATTCATACTGCCGACTCCTTTTGCGTTTGAGGGAGGAACAGCAACCCTCATGCCAGATTCGCCGGCAAGATATCGGTTAGATCAATGCCAAAGGACGATTGGAAATGAGTCAATTCCTTAGGAGATCGGCAAACTGAGGGGTAATGGAGGAAGGAATGAGGGAGGTCTTCATCACCCGGCTAGATAGGTGCTAGGCCATTCCTACCAGGGCACGTGAAAAATATGCCTAGTGAGATGAATCCGCAAACGATGGTTACCTGGCTGGTTTTTAGTATCGAGATATCGTTCAACGCCTCAATGCCCTTGGATGTCAGTTCAATCGTCAGGCGGCAGGCAGTCTCGAGATTTGGTTTAATCCGTCCACTCTTCGATACACAACCATTTATATAACCATCCAGGCGACATGCCCGAGGGCACCCGGCGTGCTCAAGCAAGCTGGCGAGCCCCAACCGAGTTCATTCGTAGCTGACAACAAAGATGCTTCTAGGATTGTGGCTTTACTAATGCCGAGTGCCGACGTAGTGGTCTGTTCGGTCTGCAGGGTTTTGGCTCGACGGAGACAAGAAATCCGTGGTGGGATTCGGTACCAATGTAATGGACGCAGCGGCTGTTGGACTATCCGAGAGAGCCAATGAGGCGGCATCGAGTAGCGACTCGGCATCATCCCTCTTTTGCGGCCCCACGACTCCCCCAATGCGACAGGACATCAGCAGTTCCTGGCCCTCGATCATCAATGGAAGTGCTATGGCATGCTGAATCCGTTCGGCGATCGATCGAGCCTCGTCCGGTGATTCAAGATTGTCGGCGACTACGGCGAAGGTGTACTCGTCCAAGCGTGTCACCACGTCGTGAGACCGCAATGCGCTCTTGATGCGGGCGGCCTGCACTCGCACAACCAGCGTCATATTCTGCGCGGCTGCGGACATCGACAGCGGTCGAAACTGTTCCAAGACACACACCAAGACAGCGACGTTCCGGTTGGTCGCTTCGGCTCTGCTCAGCGCATGTTTGAAAAGGACGAGGAAAAGCCGTCTGGTTGGTAGGCCCGTCACCCCATCATATGCTGACAGAGTACTCTCCTGCTTGTGCCGCGGTACGTCCGAACGGTCTGGCCAGCATAAGAAACCCATCACACCGAATCCGGCAGCGACAAAAAGCCCCATCCATCCGATGACAAGCCGTACAGGAAGGATTTCCGTTACGCCCGCAGAACCGGTCGGCGCCATCTCCATCCACGCCATGCTTGCGCCGCACACCGTTGCCGAGGCATACCACCAGGCAAGAGCGCGATGTCGCGATTGTGGTAACCCATGGTGTGATAGCTTCACGTGCATCGTCTTGATTGCCAATTGAAAGCCAGGCTTGAATTCGGGATATACCGACGACCTGATCACTATGTGGCCTGTCCGGATGATCGCGCGACAACCAGGCACTGGTCGAGATCGGGTCTGGGGTGGTATCGGCTTCTCAGACGAGGAACTGAAGATGGACAATCGCGGAGCATCGCAAATTGCGTCACAACGAATATAAACGAGCAGTCACCCGAAGTGCCCTGACGGTTCGGCTAATTCGGCATTTGCAAGTGTGCCTTAAGCCGAATGATGGCCTTCGTATGGATTTGGCAGACCCGTGACTCGGTAACTTTCAGCAGCTCTCCGATTTCCTTCATCGTGAGCTCTTCGTAGTAATACAACGTCAGAACGAGCCGTTCTTTTTCCGGTAACGATTGGATGGCTCCCACGATTGATTCCCGTTCGCGCTCGTTGACCAAGGTGGAAAGAGGATCCGGTGTATGCGTATCGGCCAACATCTTGACCACTTTGTGCCCATCTGGTTCATGAAGATTGAGATCGTCTACACTGATCATCACTGCGCCCCGTGCGCGTGTAATGAAATCATCCAACTCTTCCAAAGACATTTTCAGTTCCGCCGCCACCTCTTCATCCTGCGGCGGCCGGCCCAGTCGGCTCATCAGCGCCGTGTGCGTCTTTTGGAGCAGACCGATTCGTTCGTGAACCGATCGCGGGATCCAATCCATCGAACGAATCTCATCGAGCATGGCTCCACGGATCCTGAACTCCGCGTACGTCTTGAACTTCGCTTCCCGCGTGGGATCATACTTGTCCATGGCATCCATGAGCCCGATGGTGCCGACCGAAATCAGATCCTCTGCGTCCAAGTATGCCGGGAGACGGAAGGCCAGCCGATGAGCCATGGCCCGAATGACGTGGGCAAACTCCTTGATCAGCTGTTCGCGTCCGGTTCCCTGGGCCGGAAATGATTTCTGGTCGTGTGATAAGGTCGTCTTGCTCATAATCTTTCCATGTACGGTCGTTTCAGTTGCCGGCGGGCGTCACCGCCCGTTGCCAGAGAAGCTGTACGGAGCTTTTTGGAAGACCCGGCCTCGGCCACTGGAGAACCTGTTGCGCCAACCGCATGAATGCTTGAGATGCCGGTGCATCCGGGAACAACTCGGAAAGCGCCTTTTGCTGCACGACCGCCAAATGCATATAGTCGTCATAGGGAATCGCCCCGACCAATTCGACGGCGACATGAAGAAAATGATCCGCCGCGACATCCAATTTTCCGAACACCTCGGCAGCTTCGCGGGGACTCTTGGCTTGATTCACCAGCACCTTGAAACGGCGTTCCCGATACTGGCGAGCTAAGACTTTGATCAGGGCATAGGCGTCAGTGAGCGAGGTCGGCTCCGGTGAGACGATGATCATCGTCTCGTCCGCCGCCGAGGCAAAGAAGGTGACGTTCGTCGAGATACCGGCACCCGTATCGATCAAGAGAACGTCCATCTCGGAGGCGAGCTGCGCCAGCTGCTCTTGAATCATCAACTGTTGAGCTTCGGTCAATGCCGTAAGACGTGGGACACCCGAACTCGCCGGAAGCACCCGAATGCCCGCCGGCCCTTGAAGCACGATCTCGTCGAGCGTATGTGTGCCCACCAAGACGTCTTCGATCGTATACCGCGGAACCAGCCCCAGTAAGATATCGAGATTCCCCAGACCGAGGTCAGCATCCAAAATCAGCACCCGCTTCCCGAGCTTCGTGAGTGACACGGCAAGATTCGCGACGACATTGGACTTCCCTACTCCCCCCTTGCCGCTGGAGACTGCTATGACTTGAGTGGACGAGCGACCTCCCTGATCCGAATCCTCCGACGCAAGGGCAGGCCTTCTTGTTCTGAACGGCATATCGCGACCTCCAGGAAGATTATCCATGGTGAGCTCCTGCTTCCATTAATACAGAAGATGCTTCTGATGATTGAACCGCTTGATTGACAAGCACGTGGGATTGGGTGGAACGTTTCACAGTCAGAAACTCCGCCAAACGATCCGATGAGGCAACCTCGATATCTCCGGGAACTCTCCGTCCGATACTCCAATAGGAAAGCGGCACACCGGTTTGATGCGCCACTTCGAAGATGGTGCCGAAGGATTCCGTCTCATCAAGCTTGGTGAACAGAAGACGCCGCTGCGGCAGATCACTGAGGCGCCTCGTAATCCGACAGAGCTCCTGCTCCCTGGTGGAAGCCTGAAGGACCAGATGTGTCGTCACCGCCTCCTTCGGTAGAAGTAGGCACAGCTCTTGAGCCAATGCCAGGTCACGCGGTCCGATGCCAGGCATGTCGATCAGCACGAGGTCTACCCGTGTATGGCGACGAAGCCCTTCATGAACCTGTCGAGCCGACACGGCACATGCGAACGGCACCCCGACAACCTTGGCATACCGACGCACCTGTTCGACCGCGGTTTCCCGACAGGTATCGAAGGTGATGAGAGCGACAGATCTCCCCTGTTCGAGACGATAATGGGAAGCCAGCTTGGCTACCGCGGAGGTCTTCCCGGACCCACTGGGTCCGATCAAGAGACCGATGGAAGGGTATCCATTCACTCTTGATAGAGGCCCGCTCATCCGCACTCGCTTCGCAATTTCACGATGGAGTGCGCGCCGCAGCGATTCATCATCGCTTGAACCCGCGGCCTGTTCGATCTTGCATGCCTCCTTCAAGAGGAGATCCGCAGTGGAAGGATTCATCCCCTGTTCGACGAGTGAGCGGCACAGCGGCATTGGCATGGGCGACGGCCGGCCTTCGATCACTTGTCTGTTCTCCCGAGACAGATCTTCCAATAAGCGCCCCAATTCATTCATCACAGTGTGCAGCTGTGGTAGGCGTTTCGGCTTCACCTGCACAACGGAAGATCGTTTCAACGACGCAGCCCGCTTGCCGACGGTCGTTGCCGTCGTGTCACCATTCGGCTTCAGCACTCCTTGCAGTGTCTGTTGAAAAGTCTGCGCTGACAGCGCGGAAGGCGGCTCGGTATCAGACGGTTTCACAGAAGAAGCCGGCCGCACTTTTTCTCCACCCTGAGAGAGCCGTTGTACGTCTTGATCGGAAGCGGCCATCACTTCCAGGACCGGTCGATTGAAGGCCCTTACGAGTTTCCCTCCCTCACGCACTTCCTTCGTCGACAAGATGATGGCATCCGGCCCCAGTTCTTCCTTGATCTCACGCAAGGCATCCTGCATGGTGAGGGCGTGGAATGTCTTAACCTTCATGGCTTCCTTTACAGGACGCTGAAAAAGTCCGCCAGCGGCGTTCCCGCATCATTTTGAAACAGATGAGGTTAGCAGCCTTTTTGAGCATCCTGAAATTTATCCTGCGTTAACGCTACGCCAACTCCAAGTCGACTCGCACCGTATCCAACGACTGCAGACGGACGAAGGAATCCACTTCATTGAGTCCCATGACGGGCACGGCATGTAACATACGATCGCTGTGCCGGCGGAGATGGCGGCGAACCACCTGCGAGCAGAGTACGATCGGCTGCTGCCCTCGAGCGGCCACCCGTTCGGCGGCTTGTTTGAGACCAGTTAACAGTTTGTGCGAAAGTGTCGGATCAAGGTTCAACGTGGCCCCCGGGGGCAATGCCGCTGCTTGTTCAGCCAAGGTCCGATCCAATCGAGGATCCAGGGTAATGACCTGCAGACTGCCGTCAGGCGCTTGATACTGCTTGGTGATGGTCCGTGCCAACGCCTGCCTCGCGTACTCCGTAAGCACCTCAGCATCCTTGGTGTGGCTTGCCTGATCGGAAATGGCCTCGAGGATCGATCGGAGGTCTCGAATCGGAATCCCTTCTTTCAGCAAGTTTCCAAGAACCCTGACGACCGTTCCGAGCGGCACCAACGTGGGAATGAGCTCTTCCACCAGCTTCGGATGCGATTTACCGACTTCATCCAACAGTGCTTGCACTTCCTGCCGCCCCAACAATTCATGGCCATGGCGCTTGATCAATTCAGAAAGATGCGTCGCGATCGCCGAACTCGCATCAACCACGGTATACCCGGCCATTTGAGCCTGTTCCCTGGCATCTTCAGGGACCCAGAGTGCCGGCAACCCGAAGGCAGGCTCTTTGGTCGTGATCCCCTGCACTAAACCCCGTTGGCCGGTACCCGGATCGATGGCCAACAGATGCCCAGGCAACACGTCCGCCTTGGCCACTTCCACTCCCTTCAAAATGATGGCGTAATCGTTCGGGCGTAACTGGAGATTGTCACGTATATGAATGGGGGGCACGACAAACCCCATCGATTCCGCAAATTGCCGCCGAAGCGCTTTAATCCGATCGAGCAAAGCGGTGCCTTGCGTTCCCTCGACCAGTCCTATCAAGCCATATCCGACTTGCACTTCCATGAGATCGAGCGGAATCACTCGGGTCAGGCTTTCCTCGGCCTTCGGCGCGATGGGAGCGGGAGTCGGCGCTGCTTGAACTTGTTCCTCTTGATGGAGATGGTAGGCGATCCAGGCGACGCCGCTCCCTAACGCTAAGAACGCCACGTGCGGAAGCCCAGGTACCAATCCAAGCGCGAAAAGAATACCCGCAGCAATGCCCACCGGTTTGG
>CAZPNQ010000012.1:0-51053 GCA_964587955.1 uncultured Nitrospira sp. | reverse complement strand
CATCCGGCTGGATAGCGGAGAAGATGTCTTCGTCCACTACTCCGCATTACAGGGAGACGGGTTCAAGACTCTCAAAGAAGGGGAAAACGTCGAGTTTGACATCGTACAAGGAGCCAAGGGTCCTCAAGCGGCCAATGTGCTCAAGTCGGCGATTGCCGCGTCCTAAGTCGTCATATCTTCTGTGTGGCTCGGTAGAAGAGCCGATCCTCGTGTCCGAGGATCGGCTCTTCTACACGGGTGTTTCACTGTCCGATTCCTCCATTTCCTAGACAAAAACTATTGCGACTGTTAGCGTTTGACTGCTCTGTTTGTGGAGGTGTCGTTGTGCCCCCGGATCGAAGTCGAGTTCTTCAACAAGCTCAGCTCCTCGCTTCCCGCGGACAGTACGAAGCGGCCATCGCCGAATGGAAGAAGTTAGTCATAGACCCACTCGCCGACGGCACGATCCATAATACAATCGGTGATCTGCAGTTGAAACGAAACGCTCCGGGAGAAGCTGCGTCTGCATTTTTGCAGGCAGCGACGGCATTCCGAGCCGAAGGCGCCACCCTCAAGGCGATTGCCGCTTTTAAGAAAGTCCTCAAATGCGACCCCTCTCGATACGAGGTCTATCGTCACCTTGGAGACTTGAACGTCGAACGCGGACTCATCAGCAGCGCGGTCCAGGATTACCTCACGCTGGGCAAGTACTATCTGAAAGAACGTCGAGGTAAAGACGCCCTTGAAATCTACAGGAAGATCGTCCTCCAGGATCCGTCGAATCTCAATGCGCAGCAGCGCGTGGCCGAACTCTGTGTCCAGGAAAACCAGCAGGATGAAGCGACCAAAGTGTATCTCCAACTGGGTCGCGAGCGATCGGCGCAAGGGCGATACGATGAGGCGAAAGACGCGTATCTCGCCGTCCTCAGGATCAATCCCAGTGACAACGAGGCGGCCCAATTCGTGGAAAGCCTGACGAAAGGGGGAACCGGATCGATCAAGGCCGTCAAACCTGGACCCGCCGCTCCGGCGCAGAAATCGTCCGAACCGCTCGACCTACTGGCAGAGGCCGTTCGCCGCATCGACGAAAAACAGTATGCCGGCGCAGAAGCGATCCTGAACCAAATGCTCACACGGGAACCGGGGAACCCCCAAGTCTGTCAACTCTTGGCTCGGTTGCACCTGCAACGTGGGGATGTCCAAGTGGCGCTGGGAGAATATCGCTTCTTGGCCGGAGCCGCATTGCGAGCCCATGATCTTATCCTTGCCGAATCCTTGATTCAGGAGTTCCTGTCCGCAGACCCGAACTCCGTTCCCTTGCTGGAGTTGAACGGAGAACTGCTCGAAGAAAAAGGAGATGTCGGAGAAGCCGCCATTCAGTATGCGCAGGCGATCGAACTCTTGTTGGAGCATCCGGAGCCGGGCATGGAAAGTTTGCACGAGGAGCTTTTTGAAAAGGTGCGATCACTGTCCAGTGACGAGGCGTTGGTGAATCGTCTGGCGGCGAGGATAAGGGGAGGGGTAGAACAGGACGAGTCTACTCGGAACGTGTCTGAGCCGGAAGCGCCTTTGAGCCTCACCGATCCCATGTCATCAGGTGGCGGACCAGTTGGTTTGGATAGTGCCCTGGTCCACCCACACGGTGATACGACGGTGAAGAACGAAGAATTTTCGCTGACAGGGGCGGAGCCGGACAACGACACCCCCTTCGCAAAGGACAATGGCCCGCAGGAAACCGGCGTCGAGTCAAACATGGCTCCGAACGGACACGTATCAGAAAGCCTCTCACCTTTAGCTTCCCATGCGCCGATTGCAGAACCATTAGCGATTGCGGAAGTTGTAACCGCGTCACCAGAAATCTCCCAACCGTTACAACATCAAAAAATAGATGCCGAGTCACCCATTGCCGATCCACCGGAGCTGACCGCCAGCCAGACATCAATTGGATCAGTTGACCACGGCCAAATCGTCTCCGTTACGCCGATGGACGCGATGGAACCGGCTGCAGCCCCCGACTACGAGGCGCATTATGCGTTGGGTGTGGCCTATAAAAACATGGGATTGCATGAAGAGGCCAAGGAAGAATTTCAGGTGTCGATGAACAGCGACTCGTTCTATCTCGATTCAGCGCTGATGACGGCGGTCTGCCTCAAAGAAGAGCATCAGGTTGCTCAGGCTATTGTGGGGCTGGAAACGGTCTTGACTGATCCTCGCTGCCACGGAGCAAAAGGACAGGCTATTCGCTACGAGTTGGGCCTGCTATACGAAGCGGAGGAACAGTGGGAGAGAGCTGCTCACGCCTACCAATCTATTCCTTCATTTCATGACGTCCCGCAGCGACTCGTAGCCTTAAAGGGACGACAGGGGGGAGAAGACATCGGTTTTCGGTATGCCTCATAGGTTCGCGTAACCTCTTGATCACCCTTCATTCGGCGTGGCCGCTGAAACAACGTCAGGATGCTCAAAAAGACTGTCCAGCAAGGCCGCAGCGAGCGAAGCGGCGAGGCGTACGCTTCGGTACGTTGAGCCTCTGAGCGAAGTGAGAACGCCGCTGGCGGACTTTTTCAGCATCCTGCTAAGCGACCCGATTCGGTGCAGATCGCCCTTCCAATACAGCGGCAATATTATCCAGACAGATGAGACCCATCCGCACACGCGTCTCCAGTGTGGCTGATCCCAGGTGTGGAAGAAGGACCACGTTCGGCAGAGACTTCAACCCTGCGGAAACGATCGGCTCTTGTTCATAGACGTCCAGTCCGGCGCCGGCGATGGTTCCCGCCGCAAGCGCCGACACTAATGCGGATTCGTCGATGACCGGACCACGCGACGTGTTGATGAGAAATGCGGTCGACTTCATCAGGGCAAGCTTGCGCCCGTCGATCAAATGGCGCGTGGCCTCGGTGAGCGGGATATGAAGCGAAATGAAATCAGACTCCGCGAGGACTTCCTCGAGGGAACGCCTGGTCCATGAGACGCCGGACGGACTAGGAATACTCCGGCGGCCTGCGTAAATGACCGGCATCCGAAACCCGGCAGCTCGTTGGGCGACCGCCCGGCCGATCCGACCCATGCCGACGATGCCCAGCGTCTTCCCCGACACGTCGGCGCCCAGCATCTGTGTCGGTGTCCATCCCGGCCAGGTACCGGTTCTGAGCCAGGCATCCCCCTCAACGACCCGTCTCGTCAGCGCAAGCAACAACGCCCAGGTCAAGTCGGCGGTGGCATCGGTCAGGACGTCGGGTGTATTGGTCACGACGATACCGCGCTCCTCCGCGATAGGAAGATCGATGTTGTTGTAGCCGACCGCGTAGTTGGCGATGATTTTCAGTTTCGTGGTCTGAGACAACAGCGAGGCATCGATACGATCCATCAATGTACAGATGACCGCGTGAGCCTCAGCGAACCCTCGGCGCAATTCCTCCTCCGTCGGCGGCCGATCTGCCGGCTCGGTCAGCAGCCGATACTGTCCGGGGATGGCATTGAGCACCGGTCGAGGCAACAGACGTGTGATATATAGAATCGGACGTTCCATAGGCGGAGTCATTGTAGAAGAATCGATGGCAACCGGCTAGTTCTTCGTAGAGTCCGCACGCTAAGATGCACGACAGTCTATGAATGCGTCATCCACTTTGATCTTACCGACGAGAGCGCACGCACTCGCTCGTGATCTTCGCGCTCTGCTGGGAACGGAGAAGGTCAAAGACGACGCGCCCACGATCACGGCCTATGCCGTCGATGCCAGCATCTATCGCATTCCTCCGCAGGCGGTCGTGCTGGTCGAGTCCGAGGACGATATTGCCGCAACCGTCGCCTATGCCGTATCACGAGGGATTCCACTCACACCGCGGGCGGCCGGGACGAATCTCACCGGTTCCGCCATCGGCTCGGGCATCATTCTCGACGTGTCACGCCTCAATCGCATTCTCGAAGTGAATCGGGAGGAAAGATGGGCTCGGGTTCAGCCTGGGATCGTCTTGGCGGAGTTGAACAAGCGACTCGGGTTGCAAGGGCTTCTGTTCGGTCCGGATCCGTCCAGCGGCGACATGTGCAAGCTGGGCGGCATGATCGCCAATAATTCTTCCGGCCCTCATACCTTGCGGTATGGCTCCGTCAAGGACAACGTCCACAGCCTCCGGCTGTGCCTCGCTTCGTCGGCGTGGATCGAGGCGCGAGCCTATGCGCTCGATGATCCGTCGCTGGAGCGCGTCCTGACGACGGCGCCGGCCCTGCGTGACGTCCTGGGAATGACGCAAACCCATACCGACCTCATTGCCGAGAAGCGGCCGACGGTCAGCAAAAATAGTTGCGGGTACAATCTCTTTGAATTAGCCGACGGGCTGACTCGAGGCTCGTTCGACCTGCCGAAGCTCTTCGTCGGCAGTGAAGGCACGCTGGGAGTGGTGAGTGAAGCCAGGCTCACGCTGGTGGACAAGCCAAAAGCCACGCTCACCGCGCTCATTCATTTCCGGAGTCTTGAAGAAGTCGGCGAGGCTGTGCCTCGGTTGCTGACGCTCAGGCCCAGCGCCTTGGAGGTCATGGATGCCAATACGCTCAACTTGATCGGTCGAGGCAGGCATGGCATTCCGGCTGATGCGGCGGCGACGTTGCTGATCGAATTGGATGCGCATTCTCCCGAGACCGATCTCCGTGACCAGGCCGACGCCATGGAGGCCGTCTGCCGCCCCTATAAGCTGGCATCGGAGCTGACCCTGGCATTCGATGCGGAACGGCGTGAGCAACTGTGGAAAGCGCGGAAGGCCCTCTATCCGACGCTGTATCGGTTCGATCCGAAGAAGAAGCCGATCAATTTCGTCGACGACGTCGTCGTTCCCGCCGAACGCATCAGCGAGCTGATTCGGTATCTTGAGGACTTCTTCAACGGGCAGCGGGTCCCCGTGGCCATCTTCGGCCATATCGGCAATGGAAACGCTCACATCGTCCCTCTGTTGGACGTGAACGATTCCGGCGACTTCGAGAAGATGGTGCACGCCTATCAGGAGATTCATGCCGCCGTGCTGAACCGGTTCGGCGGCTCGATTTGTGGGGAACATGGCGATGGCCGCATCCGCGCCGAGTTCGTCAAGACGATGTTCGGCGAGAAACTCTACGATCTTTTTGTGCAGGTCAAAAAAGCCTTCGACCCGACGAATGTGCTCAATCCCGGCATCAAGCTCAGTGCCGCACCGTTTACCGACCATATCGACTACACGAGACTCTCCAAATCCTGCGCGACGTGCGCCAAGTGCAATGCGGTCTGTCCCGTGTACGATGTGTTTCAGTCTGAAGACATGAGCTCACGCGGCTGGTTCGAGATCGTCACGGCCAAGGATTACAGCTATCTCAATTCCAAACGAGTGGTGGAAGCCTGTCTGAATTGCAAGTCCTGCCGCACCGTCTGCCCGGCGGGAGTGGACGTCTCCGATCTGATTCTTCAAAAGCGTGCGGAGCACCCCAACCGGTTGGCCGGTTGGATCTTCCGACTACAGGCGAAAGGATCGCTGTTTGACTCGTTGTTGCGGTTCCTGGGACGTACGCAGAACGTGTGGGACCGTCCCTCCGTCAGGAAGCTCCTGGAACGGATCACGGCGCCGATCATGAAGGCGTTGGCTCCGACGGCACGTTTGCCGCACGATCTCGTGCTGCCGAAACTAGCCTCACGGCACTTGCGCGAACGGTATGCGCACTTGATTCCCGATGGAATAGATTCCTCGCCGTCCCGCTCAGTGGCCTATTTCCATGGTTGCGCCGCCAATTATTTCGACGATGGAGTGGGGAACGCCGTGATCCAGGTATTAAAGAAACATGGAGTCGAGCCGGCTCTGCCGCCTCAACGGTGCTCGGGGACTCCCATACAAACGTATGGACACACCGATCTGGTTCGCGACGGCGCGCGATTCAATTTTCGCTCCTTCGCTCCGTATGAAACGATCGTCACCGGCTGCGCCTCATGCACACTGATGCTGAAGGACTACCCCACGCTCTTTCCCGATGGAGCGGAACGGCGGGAGGCCGAAGCGCTGGCCAAGAAAGTCGTGCACATTTCCGAATTCGTCGCGCGTTCATCTCAACATCCTGCGATGGCCTCGTCCGACGGGACCACGAAGCGCGTGACTTATCATTCGTCATGCCACCTGCGCGCGGCCGGGGTGACGAAAGAACCACGGCAAGTGCTGTCATCCTTGCCAGGCGTCGATTTCGTGGAGATGCAGGACGCCGACCGCTGCGCCGGCGGAGCCGGCACGTACGTTATAAAAGACTACGACACATCCCAAAAGATCTTCGATCGCAAGGCCCGCGCGATCGCGGAGACGGATGCAAACGTGGTGGCGACGAGTTGTCCCGCTTGCATGATACAGTTGAAGAATGGATTGGACGAGGCGATTGAAGTCAAACATGTCGCCCAATTGCTGCAGGACGCCTATCAAGCGGCCGAGCAGGAGAAGAGCTGAGTCTGTTTTGTCGATTAGAGTGCGTCTCACTTACAGTAACATTTCATACATACGGTGGAGATTCGATGGTATCAGTACAGATATTCGGCCAAACGTTGCGCGCGACCGTCGATGAACATGAGCTCGACGTGCCCATCACCGGCGCGACGACCGTGAAACGACTCATTGAGGCCAACCAGGCACAGCTGGGCGGACTGCTTCCATATATCGCAAATCGCGAAGCCCTCATCACGATCAACAAGAAGATCGGATCGGAAGATTCCCCCGTTCGAGACGGCGACGTCCTCAAGCTGTCGTTCCAATCCCGCACCACCTACGACGGCACCCGCGACATTCCGACGTGAGCGGTCTCGTAGGTTTTCCTTTTCTCTCACAGGCTGGAGTTCTGCCTGTGAATTAGCTAGACTACGCACACGGACAATATGAGTATCCAACAATTATTACGGTCTAAACGAGCCAGGATTCTTCGGATCGCCGCGCGCCATGGAGCACGGAAAGTCCGCGTATTTGGTTCAGTGGCTAGAGGTGAAACTCGACGCAGCAGCGATATCGACTTCCTGGTAGAACTGGACGAAGACCGCAGTTTGCTGGATCATGCAGCACTCATCATCGATCTCGAGCGCTTGCTGAAACGTCCGGTCGATGTGGCCTCAGAACGAGGCCTTCGCCCTCTCGTTCGTAAGCAGGTCCTCAAAGACGCAATCCCACTCTGAGGGATGACCGTCAACGCCTCTGCGACATCCTCTAGATCATCACCTACTTGGACAGCCCCTGTACATCTGTCTCCATTTCCATAGACTTCGGCAGAGTCAAACGCAGCCCAAGGGATTTTCCTCGGCAATACGCTTGAAGGATTGCGATATGCTTGAGAACATAGCGGTAGGAATTATGGACGTCTGGACAACGAAGGAAAGGAAATGGAGACGCTGCCTGTCGTGGTGTGTCGTCGCGCTAGCGGTGGCCATCGCCGGCTGCTCCTTCACCGCCACTGCCTATCGGCATGCGGATCGAATTATCGTCTGGAAGCTCGACCATTATTTCGACCTCAACCGAGATCAGCGGTACGATCTGGTGCAACGACTCACGCCTATTCTCGATAAACATCGGCGCGAGGCCTTGCCGCAGTATGAAACATTCCTTCGGGAAGTTCGTCAGCGGGTCGAGCGGGGACTCACGGGTCCGGATATCGACTGGGCTTATGCCGCCTACGATCGACTCCGTACGGACCTCTTTGAGCGCGTCGTGGCCGACAGCGGGGTCTTTCTTGCCTCAGTCGATGCCCGGCAAGTACGCACGTTCGAATCGGCCATGCAGAAGGACAATGCCAAAGCTGCGCACCTTGTTCAGGCACCTGCGCCGGAGCGTCTCAAAGAAAGAGCTCAGACCACCCTGGATTTGGCGAGAGATTGGCTGGGGCGGCTGTCCAAGGAACAGCAAACGCAGATCCGCGAGTGGAGTCTCACCCTCCCAGATGTGGAACCGATGTGGGTTGCCTACCAGCAGCAACGCCGGCAAGAGCTCGTAACCCTCCTGCACCAGTCGCATACTCCCGAACAGATCAGTCGGGAACTCCGTTCGATGTTCGTGTATCACGATCAGACCGCTCCAGCATCCTATCAAAACGCCATCCGCCACATGCGCGAGAATGCCAAGACCATGGCCCTGGCCATCGATCAACGCATGACCGCTGACCAGCGCCGCCACGCCGTCGCCAAACTCCAACGGCTCATCGACCAAGTGCGCGACCTTCAGGCGGGGTAGCGAGAGGGTCAGCGTTCGTTGTGCCGTCACTCAAGCTCGGCAGAGACCATACCTTTTATGGTTTTCGCGTCCGATTATGATCTTGTTCGGCTGGACTGTTGGACTTTAGTAAATTCAATAGTTGGGCGAAAGGCCTGAAGGTCATAGGCCGTTCTTGTTCCCGGCTCGATGGTGTCTCGTCCGGTTGATCGGCAATCAGATACCGCTGGTGCTCATTGTCATGACAGTAAAGACACAACAGCTCCCAGTTGCTGCCGTCCAGCGGGTTGTTATCATGGTTGTGATCTTTGTGATGGACTGTGAGCTGGCTGAGCTTCTTGCCGTCGAATTCACGTCCGCAGTGCGCACAGATCCACGGGAAGAGCTGTAATGCGCGGGCACGGTAGGAATGATCGTGGCTGCTTCGTGCCATAAGAGCCTCTGGTGAGACCGGCGACTCGGCACATCATGATTATATACCCATCTTGGGTTAAAACACGTCATGGCTGAAATATGTCTTCTCTTCATGGTCCGACTATCCTGCCGGCAGTCATGTTGGCGGGAATGGCGATATCCATCTTCGCGGGGCGGGGTGTTTTTCTCCGATTCATCATCTCAACGAAGGTGCCTTTATCGATGGAGAGGTTCAGGCGTTCGTTGAACTGCTTCTCCTCTCCAATCGTTGAGGACACCCTGCCTTGATAATCGTGCCCAGGGTAGATAATGGTGGCGTCCGGCAGCGCGAACAGTTTCTTCCGCACTGAGTCGAATAATTTCTCTGCGGAGCCGCCCTGCAAATCAGTCCGCCCATTGCCGCGGATGAACAACGCATCGCCCGTAAAGACGGCATTCGGCAACACGTAACTGGTGCAGCCATCCGTATGACCCGGAGTTGCGAGTGCCGTCACGAGTGTGTTGCCGATCCGCAGCGTCTCGCCCTCGAACAGAAATTGATCCACGCCGGTGACGACACCTTTGGCGCCGCCTCCATACGCGACCAGCGCTCCGGTTCTGTCTTTGATGAGCGAGGCCCCTGTGATGTGGTCGGCATGGATGTGCGTTTCAATGGCGAACAGGAGAGTCAGTCCAAGCTCCTTAGCGATTCGGAGGTCGCGTTCCACATTTTCAATGACGGCGTCGATGATGACCGCCCCTCCGGAATGACGATCGGCTACGATGTAAGATCGGCTTTCCGCTCTATCATCGACATCCTGCGTTTCGTTGACGTCCAACAAAACGGTCACGACATAGGTATCAGAAATTGCCATGGCGTACTCTTCGGAAGACGTGTGGTAAACCAATGACGAATGGCTGCCATTCTAACGTGTCAACTCGGGTTGGTCTATCATCTATCACCAATCACGAACGTTCAACGAAGCAGAGGAAAAGGCGAGGCTATATCGCAGTCGGGACTGGCTCTTATCTAAAACAGTCTGCGAAACCATTTTTTTAAAGTCTCATTCCCACCAATCCCCCAATTCCGGCCGTGACGGCCATGGCCAAGGCTCCCCACAAGGTGACTCGGGCGGCACCCCTCATCACCGACGCACCGCCGGCCTGCGCAGCCAGTGAGCCAAGCATGGCGAGAAACAGGAGTGTGCTGCCTGACACGGCCCACATGATCATCGGTCTCGGCACCGCCCCAACAATGAGCAGGGGAAGGAGCGCGCCGACGGAAAATGTGCACGCGGACGCGAGCGCGGCTTGAACGGGTCGAGCGGCCACGGTGTCTGTAAGCCCCAGTTCTTCACGGCTGTGGGCGCCCAGTGCATCATGTGCCATCAGTCGGGTTGTGACGACAGAGGCAAGGTCGTGTTCAAGTCCTCGCGCCACGTACATGGCGGTCATCTCCGCGTGTTCCCGCTCGGGATCGGCGGCTAACTCATAGCGTTCTCGATCGAGATCTGCGCGTTCGGTATCGGCTTGCGAACTGACTGAAATGTATTCCCCCGCAGCCATGGACATGGCGCCGGCGACAAGCCCCGCCACCCCGGCGATCACAATATTCTGTGAACTTGCTCCGGCCGCGGCCACGCCCAATACAAGACTCGCCGTGGATACAATCCCGTCATTCGCGCCAAGCACCGCTGCGCGAAGCCAGCCGGTCCGATGGATTCTGTGCGGTTCGGTGTGTCTCATCGAACCACTCACGATGAAAGGCTATGCGTCGGCCTGCAACAGAGGGGGAGGGGGAATTGAGTCCATTGTCGGAACATCATCGAGTCTAGTGAAGATTTCTTGGAATATCCATTGCGCCCGCATGCGATGGGGTGCGAAAACCTGGAGTTTGTAAAGCAAGACATATGGTGGGATCAGATATTGGACTGACGTGCAGAGTACGTTGGAACGGCTTGTTGCGAACATCTGCGTCGTGTCTCTCAACGCTCTTATTGTGACTGCGCGCGACGGGACAGTGACACAATATAGGACGCGGATCTAGCCGCGATCATCGGATCGGCTGCTTCGATACCAGGGACCAATGCATTTGGAAGAAAGAGCAGCTTCCTTTCTGCGGTCTGGCTGTCGGCGACAGCCTTGGTAATGGTGATCGTGCCCAATTCCACTTTCTTTCGGGTATCCGGCCATACGGTTGATGGATCGTCGGCCTTGTCGTCCTTCTCGGCCACCTGCACCAGCAGTTTGAACTTAGCGGGGCTATGCCGAATCCGCTCACGAATTTCGTCGGTCAGATAATCCGGCCCTTTGGCGGCGATCTGGTCCTTGGAGAGGAACTGCGAGCCGGTGACAGGCTGCAGCTGATACCGTCCGATCGTCGTCACGCCCTTGGCATTCGTGAACTTGAAGGCATTGATCCCGAAATAGGGCAGCGTGGCATAACTCACGGGTTGAGGTTTCGGTGTTCCGACGAACTGTTTTGCGGCCGGGTGCGACTCCAAGAACGTTTCAATGGCCGTGGGTTTTGGCGCATCAGGGCCGCTCTCCGCAACTGCCAGCAGAAAGTCCCTGAACTCTTCGGCGGTCGCCACCGGGAAGCCGTTATAGGACAGGACGACCAAGTCCGTTTGTGCCCCGTCCGGCAGCGTGAATTTCACCGCCATTCCGCGCGGCATCTCGTCCGTATCGGAGACAGTGGGTAGTCCGGATCCCGCGGAAAACCGAACCGTGACCGGAATCGGCTTCTTGGGTCGCTGAAGATGAGCCGCCTTGCTGAGGAGCGCAGCCGACGCGCTCGGTGTGAACGCGCCCTCTAAGACGACTCCCTTCGGATGATTGGCGCGGAGTCCAGGATGGCTGCCGAACACCCGATTAAACGCGTCGACCAATTGTTCAGCCATCGACTTCTCGCGTGCGGATTCCTCTTGAGCGGCAACGCGAGAGGGGAGCGCCATCACGATGGTGAGCAGTGCGACAACCGCTGCGAGTGATCTATTCATGAGAGTTCCCTCTAAAGGAAAAATTAGCCCACATGGGAAAGCTGAAACAGGAGAACGAGAACACTCTACACGTATGCAAGGTCCAGGTCCATCAGGAACGACGGCTCCATTCTCCCGTGAAATAGATCGAACGCCGTTGTCTTAGGTGATGTGTTGGCGCTTGGGCAAGTTCGCACGATGAGCGAAGGGCTCAAAGTAGGACGTTGGAAGAGTCGTTAACAGAGGAGCATGCGACCAGAATCGAACATGAAGCCTCACACTCTTCTGCGATGACCAAACGCGCATAGACGTCGGCACATCACCTTACTTTGCTTCAGCCTCTCGGTGGCAGATTTCTAGGCGATTGCCGTTCGGATCCTCGAAGAAGACTGCATAGTAGCCCGGTCCTTCATCATAGCCGGGCCCTTCGACGTTTCGAGCCCCAGCCCGGACGGCAATGTCGGCGAGCCGATCCACGTCGCGATTACTTTCCGTCCAGAACGCAATCCGGCACTCATTCGGAACATGATGCGCGGATTCTGTGACGCCAAAAAAATCAGCCGCCTCGCCGGAAGCAGCCGCTTGGAACGACAGCCAACCGTCCACATTTTTCTGGCGGGTAAATCCCAACGCGGGCATGAGCGTTGTATAAAATTCTCGCACTTCCTCCAGGCTGCGTACCCGCACATCCATATGATCGTATCGTCGCCCCATAGCGGGATTGTAACAGAGGAGAACGGAGAACTTCTTCCATATGAAATGATCAACCCATCCGGCATCGTTTGAGCTTATGACCAACCTGCACGATGGCCTCGATGGCGGGCGTGAGTTCCTGGCCGAGATCGGTCAACGCATATTCGACGGTCGGAGGTGAGGTCGGCATGACCTGCCGAGTGAGAATCCCGTCCCGTTCCAACTGCTTGAGTCGCGCCGAAAACACTTTGGGCGAAACACCGGGAATGTCCGCCATCAATTCGCTGAACCGTCTTGGCTCTTCCCGGAGATACCAAATCACGTTCGGAGTCCAGGCCCCCCTCAAGAACTGCATGCAGGCGGTCAGGGGACAACCCGGCGGCGGTGGGGCCACTTTGGATTTTCGGCGTCTGACGGCCATATGACCACCTCCTAACTCGTGAAATGGGAACTTTCCAAATGGAAAGTCCAAAGTTGACTTACCGAAAGATAGCATATTGCCATATGACAGTCTACGCACTACCTTGATTCACGAGAGCATTACATTCACTTCAACCGCAATGATGAAAGGACTCGCATGATGGGAACGAAGAAGACGGCAATCGTGACGGGGGCATCCAGCGGGATCGGGCTTGGCCTGGCAACGGCGCTGGTCGAGCATGGCTACCGTGTGGTCGCCAACTCAAGGCGAATCTTGGACGCGGGCACGCTCGTGCCTTCGGGTGACTTAGCACTCGTGGACGGCGATATTGCCAGCCCCGAAACTGCACGCCGAATTGTCAGGACTGCGATTGAACGGTTCGAGACGGTGGACCTGTTGGTCAACAACGCCGGTATCTTCATTCCCAAACCGTTTACGGATTATACGACGGAAGACTTTGAGCGGCTGGTCTCGACCAATCTGGCGGGATTTCTCTACGTGACCCAGGAAGCGGTCAGGCAGATGACGCGACAAGGAACTGGCCATGTGGTCAACATCACGACGACGCTCGCCGACCAACCGATCGCCGGTGTGCCGGCCGCTATCCCTGTCCTGACCAAGGGAGGATTGAACGCCGTGACCGCCGCGCTTGCGATTGAGTATGCGGGCAGCGGTATCCGATTCAACGCCATCGGCGCCGGCATTATCGACACACCGATGCACAAGCCTGAAACGCATGGATTCTTGAAGACCCTGCATCCGATCCAACGGATCGGCAAGGTGTCGGAAATCGTCGACGCCGTACTCTATCTCACAGAGGCGGCCTTCGTGACCGGTGAAGTCCTGCATGTTGACGGTGGCGCTCATGCGGGGAAGTGGTAACCGGTCCAATCATTCACTCAGCGCGACACTCCGGATATCCAAAGAAGGGGAGTTACATGCCGTACGTTCTTATGCAAGTGACACGTGAAGGCGTGACCAAAAAACAAAAAGAGGCGCTCATTAAGGGAGTCACGGATCTACTGGTTCAGGTGTTGAACAAAAAACCTGCTCTCACCTTCGTCGTCATCGAAGAAGTCGAGACGGACAACTGGGGCGTCGATGGAATGACTGTGACAAAACTCAGACACAAGGGCATGACAGACGCCGGAGGTGTTGTGGGAAAGGCGAATTGAGCCCGTAAGGAAAGGAGAAACAACATGATCTCTCGATATCTCTCCATGTGGTTGATCGCGCTACTGTTGACGGGCCTGACGGTCGATGGGCAAGCTCAGCAGCCGAACACGAAGTGCCTCTGTCTCGATAGACGGGTCACTCATGTCACCTATAAGACGATCAAGATAGACGGCCTCGACATTTTCTATCGCGAAATGGGCGATCCTTCGAACCCGACCATGCTTCTCTTGCACGGCTTTCCCACTTCATCACACATGTTCCGCAACCTCATGCCGGCGCTGGCGGACACATTCCATCTGGTCGCGCCGGATTATCCCGGTTTTGGCCAGAGTTCGGCCCCGCCGGTGCGCGAGTTCATGTACACATTCGACAACTTGGCGATGGTAGTCGACAAGTTCACGGACGCGATCGGACTCAAAAGCTACGGCCTCTACGTACAGGACTATGGCGCACCGGTCGGTTACCGATTGGCGCTCAAGCATCCCGAAAGAGTGACCGTCCTGGTCGTTCAAAATGGCAACGCGTATGAGGACGGACTAAAGGAGTTTTGGAATCCCATCAAGGCCTACTGGGCCGACGGCTCGACGCAGCATCGCCAGGCTCTGCGCATAGGGCTCACCCCGGAGGCGACGAAGTCCCAGTATACGAAGGGCGTTCGCGATGTCTCACGCATCTCCCCCGACACATGGCTCCATGACCAAGCGCTGCTCGAACGGCCAGGCATCGATGAAATCATGCTCGATTTGTTCAAAGATTATGGTTCGAATGTTGCGCTGTACCCGCAATTCCAGCGGTTCTTTCGTGCCCGTCGGCCGCCGACTCTCATCGTGTGGGGGCAACATGATGAGATATTCCCGGCCGCCGGCGCGCAGGCGTACTTGCGTGACCTTCCTGATGCCGAGCTGCATCTGCTCGACACCGGTCACTTTGCGCTGGAGGACAAAGGCGATGAAATCGCCATGCTCATGCGAGATTTTCTTGATCGGTGGCTGCCTCGCAAATGATCGAGATCGTTTCATGCGCACTGAGTGAGTGACTCATGTCGCTAAAATCTCGATGCCGTCAATGTCACGTCGGTATCGAGCCAGGCTTTACGAAAGCGTGCATCCGTTGCGGCCGCTTCATTGTTCTTTCCCTGCGCTCGGAGCGCCTGCGCAAGGCCGAACAGAGACCAGCCGTTTTCGGGAAAGCGACGGAGGTCCTCGCGGTACACTTTTTCAGCTTCGGCATGCCGCTCCGCTTTTATGAGCGCGGCACCCAGAGAATGCCGAATCGGGTAATACCACTTGGGCGGTTCGAAGTAGAGTCCTCCGTCTTCGATCTTAACCGCTTCTCGAAAATGGTTGATGCCGGCATCGAGGTCGCCACGGCGAGTCGCGATCTCCCCGGAGAGCGCATGGACGGCGATCGCGAGCGCCGTCTTCCCATCCGCTCCTTCGGGTGTCGCGGCATCGGCCGCCGACACCGTATCGAGGGCAGCTTGCGCCTCCGCCCACTCTCCTTTGGCAGCGTGTGCCACACCGCGGGCATAATAGGCCATGGCGTAAGAGAAGCGGATGTCCTCCGGCGGAAGCGATACGGCCAGCACGTCGTCCCATTTCCCAAACGTCGTGAGCGTGAGCGCGTGGTACGGCAGCATTTCTTGAAGGAGCCCGACCTGACGCGCGGCATCGAGGTTCACCTTCGTGGTGAGTGTATTGGCCGCCTCGATCGCCCGGGCACTGCGGCCTGCCATCGTGGAGGCAAAGGCGAGGAAATGGATGTTATGCGGGTAGTAGGCGAGGGGATAGACACCCTTCGGATGCTGCCCTTCGATAAATATCTCGTCGTTGTGTATGGCGTGATGGTTGGCCTGCACGGCGTCGTTCCATCGACCCACACGGATAAAGATGTGCGCGGGCATGTGAACCATATGCCCTTCACCGGGCATGAGCCGGGCGAGCCGTTCGGCACACGGCACCGCAGCCTTCGGGTTCACCGCTTCGACCGCGTGGATATAGTAATGACACGCACCGGGATGATTCGGATTGCGGGTGAGGACGCTCTCAAGCTGCCGTACGATTTCCTTTGTGCCGGGGTAGGGAGTCCCGTCAGGGCGCCAGTAGTTCCACGGCCGAAGGTCCATCAGCGATTCGGCATACAGGGTCGCGGCATCGAGGTCCTTGAGGGAAGTCTTTGCGACCTTCCCCATTGCACGCGAGTATGCCGTGTCCAACCGCACGCGATCCGCCGGTGGGTCCGCGTCGTAGCGCAGCGCGAGCGCCTCGATGTACGCGCGCTCAGGAGCCGTGGCGTGTGATCTGAGCGACAACGCTTTCTGCACCGCCGCGTAGGCGGCGA
Organism: uncultured Nitrospira sp.; assembly: GCA_964587955.1. Classification (GTDB taxonomy): domain Bacteria; phylum Nitrospirota; class Nitrospiria; order Nitrospirales; family Nitrospiraceae; genus Nitrospira_D. Next base: position 34,881 of record CAZPNQ010000012.1, on the reverse strand, counting down.
CGCCGCTTGCCGCGTCCATGGGAGCGTTGACATGCGGGCCATAGGCAAGAGCGATTCCCCAGTAGCACATGGCGCAGGTGGGGTCGAGCTCTGCCGCGCGCGTGAACGAGCGGATCGCCTCCTCATGATTGAATCCGTAAACGAGCCTCAGGCCCTGGTCGAAATACTGTTGTGAGGTAGAAACTTTCGTGGAGATACGTTTGTGATGAGAGCCCAGGTTGGAGTAGAGCGGAACAGTGTGAGCAGAGTTCGTCGGCGGCGCTGGCGCGGCAACCGATTCTTCGGCCGGACTGGGAACGGCCCAGGCGAGTAGAGCAGCCACGGCCAATCCAATGATCTGGGCAGATGTCACAGCGAGCCTCCTTCCCGTGGATGGAATCAATTTACGGCAGGCTGATCCGTAGGTGCACTCGGAAATTCGTCTGAGAGGAGCCTGCAAGGTTCCTTTGCCGGATGATGGCACAGTGGTCGTCATGTCTGTTCTCCTTCTATGAGAGATGATGCTCGCTTTAATGTGTAACGACACTCGCCACTATAAGTGGTATGTCTGGCTATGTCTTATCCGGGAGTCTGGTTCTCTTAACAGGAGCGTGCTAGGCTGCGCGTCACTTGATTCGGCGTCCGAATTCATTGTCCAAAACGCCTCGGCAACCGGCCTACAGAGACCTCAATGTCGGCATAATAAAATAGCACGAAACGTTGGAATCTCAGCAGCGGAGAATCAAGCGAGATTGGGCAAGTGCCGATATCCTGGGCTTTTATGATGCTGCTCGGTTGCCCCCAATATCATATGTGAAGGGAATGAACATGGATCAGAGTTTTTGGCATCAACGGTGGGAGAAGAATGAAATCCGTTTTCACGAAGCGAAACCGAACCCACTTCTGGTCACATACGTCCATGAACTCGCGCTCACGAAGGGGCGCCGAATCTTCGTCCCCTTATGCGGAAAAACGCTGGATATCTCGTGGCTGCTGTCCCGCGGCTATCGCGTGGCGGGAGTCGAACTGAGTCAACTTGCCATCGAGCAATTATTCATCGAACTCGGATTGCAACCAGAAATCGAGGCAGTCGGCAGCGTCGAGCGGTGGAGCGCGAACAGTCTGGACATCTTTGTAGGCGATATCTTTACGGTGTCAGGCACAATGCTTGGCCCGGTCGATGCCGTCTATGATCGGGCTGCACTGGTGGCATTCCCCGAAGACATGCGAAAACGCTACTCTGCCCACCTTTGGGAAATCGCTCACAAGTCACCCCAATTACTCATTTGCTATGACTACGATCAGAGCCTGATGGACGGTCCCCCGTTCTCTGTGAACAACGAGGAAGTCCACCGCCACTACGCCGCGACGTATGATCTCACCCTCATTGCCAGCACCGAGGTCGCAGGCGGATTGAAGGGGAAAGCACCGGCAAAAGAGAACGTCTGGCTGTTGAAAAGAAGATGAACATCGAACTCAACGCAATTCAATCTTTGAACGTGTTCATGAATCTGGACTGTCAGCGTCGATATCGTTTTCAGTCGCGATGGTTCACAAAGAAGCCTGGCATTTCGATCATATCCATCGGCGAACTGAACGCTTGTACAGGGTAAACGCCTCTGGGAATTTAGATTCCAACGCTCGTTCCTCGGGTAAGATTTGAAAACGATTCATGTACCATACGAAGAGAGGAAGGAATGCAAAGGCGAGTACGTGAGAAAGATCGATCGCCCATCCGGCAAGAATCAGGAAGAAGCCCAGATACATCGGGTTACGAGTGAGGCGGTAGATCCCCGAAGTGACCATCGTTGTCGTCGCTTCCGGGGTGAGTGGATTGACGGTGGTTTTCATTCGGCGAAACGTCAAGACACCGGCCAGTACGATCGCTGATCCTACGGTGTAACACACAAGAGCGACCGCCGATCGCCATGGCAGTGCGGTGATGAACGGAGAATAGCCGGAGACGAGCCACATCAGCGCGCCGAACAGGAAGACCAGCGCAAGCGGAGGCACTTTGAGTTCCAGTGCATTGAACATATGCGTCGGGAACGAATAAGAGGGGATTAACCGGGGGTGTTGGTCACCCGACAGGCCACTTCCCACAGCGCTTGGTTGAGACTGTCTGGTTCCACGGGTTGGCCAAAGCCTTGCTCGACCAATGTCGCATTTTGAGTGCCGGTCCCCATATGTTGATAGAATTCCGAAGACGCCAATAGCCGAACCGTGTTGCGGGCGCAGTCAAACTCCTTGCGTGTCTTGGTCGAAAAAAACCGGTGCGGCCCCATCATGAACGCCCCAAACGGCGCATTCCCTTGCATCCACTTATAGTCCGTCAATTGCGACAGCGTCACGAGATCTCCGTCTCGACGAATCGTCTTAGGGTCGTAGTACACCATTTCTCGTGATGGAGACTGGTACGCGCTGTCGACGGCTACCCACGTCTCCCCAGGCAGTATCTCGCCATATCCCCGGGATTGACGCACCTGATAACTCGGACCGACACAAGCCGCAAGGATCAGAAGGGCACAGAGAGAAATGCCGATACCGGTAATCTGATGCATCGATCCCTCGCCGGATCATACATTCTAGCAAAGGGTCAGAAGGAAGGTGCAAGGGCTGCGTGGCGTGTCTCTTTGCGTCAGCCCTTCAATCGCTGTAATTCAAGATGGAGCGTCTGAGCACCGTCTGCGATCCAGAGATGCCCGTCTTGAATAGTCCATTGCAATTGCATGGTCGGTTTCGCCATCTCCGCGAGGGCGCGAACGCTCTCCATCGGAAGCAGCGTCACGGCGAGGTTCTTGAGCCGGTCGAGCGACGGACTCTGGTTGGCCCACCACACCTCGGCGTTACGGGTTCCATAGGCATAGACGATGACGCGTTTGGAGCGGCCACAGGCCTGCCGCAAGATCTTTTCGTCCGGCTGACCGATTTCGATCCACAGATCGATCGCACCTGTCAGATCCCGTTGCCACAGAGCCGGTTCATCTTCGGTGCTCACTCCGCGCCCGAATGCCAACCCCTCATCAGCATGGAGCGCGAAGGCGAGCATTCGCACCATGAGACGCTCCTCGGTTTCAGACGGATGGCGCGCCAGCGTGATCGCATGGTCCTGGAAGTACTGGCGATCCATATCCGCGATCTGCAGCACGGCTTTATAGATGGTTGCGTTCGAAGCCATGGAGCCGATGGATTTTAGGGGAGTTCCGCGACGAACATCTGTTCAACTCGCTTGCGCGCCCACGGCGTCTTGCGCAGAAACGTCAGACTCGACCGGATCGTCGGATGATGACGAAAGCAGCGGATGGGCACTCGTGCGCCAAGTTTCGCCCACCCATGCCGTGCGACCAAGGTCGTGACGATGGTTTCCAATGTGATCCCATGCAACGGATCGCGGGGATGAGCGATGAAAGCAGGTCTGTCCATGGGTAAAGCACATCTACGGGAGTGCAGAGTACCGATTGCGAGGTGATTTCACAAGTGGCCGAACTTCGAACGCCGAACATCCATGCTTTCAAAAAGACATTTTGAGGTGGCATCAACCCCTGTCAAGGTGAGAAGCGCGAGTATGGGTGAGGGCATTAGCCTCCGGCGAAGACCGGACGAAATCCTGCATCATTGAGAATTCGGGCTACCACATCGCGCTGATCTCCTTGAATCTCGATCCGTCCCTCTTTAACTGTGCCTCCCGCTCCACAGACTTTCTGCATCTGCTTGGCCAACCGCTCTTTTTCGAACTGTCCGATCCCGACGAACCCGGTAATCACCGTAACTGTCTTGCCGCCGCGATGCGCCGTCTGGCGAATGATATCCACCCGGCCGCGATTCTTCTTGGGCGCAACGGGCACCGGGTCCGTCTGATCAGAAATGGGCAGTGTGCGTGAAGGCGGCGCGAGATCCATCGGTTTCAATGAGGCGAACGGGCTGGCCCACCTGATCGGTCCACCGTCAGTGGGAAGGCGGTTTTTCTGTTTCATACGTGATAAAAAAACGGCCGAGAGTCTAGTCGCACTCTTTAAACTGTGACTGCTGACAACGCCGTACCATCTCCTGCGCCTGTTCGATCTGCAGGGCAGTCATTTGTGAGGTCAGATGGTCTCGACGTTTCACAGCTGTCTTTCCCTCCTCGCCATTCAACAGAGCGGCAGCAACGGTATACCACATGAGCGCGCGAACCACGTCTTTTCGGACACCACGGCCTCTTTCGTACATCAGGCCCAAATTGTTCTGCGGACCAGCGTAGCCCTGAGCCGCCGCCTTACGAAACCATGTCAGCGCCGTAGAATGGTCCTGCCGGACACCTCGCCCTTTTTCATACATGAGGCCCAGATAGAACTGGGCCGATGCCACGCCTTGCTCTGCCAGGGGGCTGAAGATCCGGCCCGCTTGCGTATAATCGCCACGCTCATACGCAAATTCAGCCTCCTCAAGAGACTGTGCTGCGACAACGCACTCTGGTCTAGCCCCTAAGCAGGTAAGAACCAAGAGTATTCCAAAGACACAACGCCACATCGACATCATCCTTTCACAAGACCAATCGCAACAGAAGAGTATTGCCTCAGCGCTTGGAAGAAGAACAGAAAACATCTCATTTTACTTTGTGGAATCCGGCAGGTCTATGGATATGAAGGGCGCAATCGATTTGGAGGCGAGGGGGGAGACGAGAAGGAACGACGGGAGGGAAGGCAAGAGCCTTTCGGTTGTCCACATCGCTGCAATGTGTATGTCATCCCAAACCGCGCCGCCGAAGGGGTGACCTCGTTGCACATTGCCGCGAAGTGCCTCAAACTCCGATGCGCAGTGAGGGCTATTGACGAACGTGAACCAATGACGTGGGCGTCTCAGCTAATCACTCAGCCACGGTGTCGCCCTGTTGCATCTTCTTAGCGCGCGGCAACAGTCTGAGACTCTCGCGCAGCCAGGCTCTTTCGGCGATTATTCGAAATGGTGCGGTCAATAATGGCGCCGCAGTTGAGGCATTTCCATGCATAAAACACGAGAAAGAAATCCGAGAACCGTTCCAACAGCATCATCCCCTTGCACTTCGGACATCCCATCGCTCCCTCCCAGGTGACTACGTTCACAGCTGCTGGAACGTTAAGCAAGAGCCGCACCAATCGTGCTATTTCAGCAAAACCCAATGATTTGTGGTTACGTAGATACACTTGAGTATATGATCATCATAAAATTGACGGCGTTTAAGTATTTACCCGTCAATGTCTTGTCAGCTTGCACGGGCGAATGGACGGGAGAAGGACCTGTCCGGGCTTCCAGCCGAACGCTACATTCGGGTGAATCCCATAGCTTGAATGATCGAAGGCAGACCTTGTGCAAAGGGTAGGAGGCTCTGGCCGAGCGCTTGGGACCTAGCGTACGGCCAGGCGGCCCTCATCGACTCGGCCAGGATTGGATCGGCACGGTGGAGACGGCATTCTGCGGCGACCCCTCGATCACTCGATCGCTATAAGCGAGATAAATATAGGCTTGGCGTTTCTTGTCGAAGAACCGGACAACTTGGAGTTTCTTAAAAATCAGCGATCGACTCTCACTGAACACCTTTTCCCCTTCCTTCGGCTCACCCTGAACGCGGATCGGACCGACCTGGCGGCAGGCCAGTGAGGCATCGGAGGTTTCCTCGGCCAATCCGACCATCCCCTTGAAGCCGCCTTTTTTGGATCGACTCAGATAACACGTGATGCCTTCAATCTTGGGGTCGTCAAACGCTTCCACCACAATCTTGTGATCCGGCCCAAACACCTTGAACTCGGTGTCCACACTCCCAATTTCTTCTGCATAACTTGCCGACACGATCATTGCGAGACAGAGCAACGTGGTCATGAATATGGGTGTCTTCATCTATTCCTTCTCCAGTCAAAGGTTTAGCTGCTCCAGGTAACGTATCGCTCGGGACATGCTCAACGCAAGGGTTTCTGAATCACACAGTGACTTGTAAAATGCAAGTTACTAAGATACACTGTGCTTCATAATTTGACGAATCTAATAAACACAAGGATGACCAAGATCTCTGATCAAGGAACTGTACAGTGAAATTTAAACGCTCCACCTGCCCAATCACCAATGTGTTGGATCTTCTCGGTGACAAATGGACGCTGTTGGTCATTCGGGACTTGGTGCTGGGGAAGCGGCGCTATCAGGAGTTTTTATCCTCTCCCGAAGAAATGGCCTCAAACATCCTGGCCGAGCGGCTGAATAGGTTGCAGGCCAGCGGTCTTATTCGTCGGCGGGCGTACCAGCGCAATCCTATCCGTTACGAGTATTTATTGACTCAAAAGGGAAAGGCGCTCGAACCGATCTTGGAAGCGATCGTCGCGTGGGGGCAAGGGCAATTTCCAGGCACGAAGCGATTTCCACGAGTCGAGCGTTCGAACCGGCATCCAAAGCGCGAACCAATTCGGATAATCAGAAGAAAGGAAAAAGTAACTCGATAGCGTTCACATTCGACAGAGGCTGTTGGGAATGTTTCGTTCACAGACGAGGAGGCCGTCATGCCGTTATGGAAGGTCTATCATCCCGCCGGAGCATTCACGGCGGAAGACAAGAAAAAGCTGGCCAAGGAAGTCACGGAGATCTATGCAGGCGTCCCGATTCCGAAGTTCTACGTGGTGTTTGTATTCGAAGAAATGGCCGAAGGCTCCTGCTTCGTCGGCGGCGAGCCGCATAACCGATTCATCCGGTTTAAAGTCGACCAGATCGCGCGGACGTTGCCGGGTCCCGTCATTAGAGAATGGTGGATCAGAACGCTCGATCGAGTGATCGCCCCCTTTGTGAAGGATAGGGGCTATGACTGGGAAATTTCCATCGACGAGACGCCGTGTGATCTCTGGTCCCTGCAAGGCGAACTTCCCCCGCCGTTCGAATCAGCGGCTGAAAAGCGGTGGGTCAAAGAAAACAAGGCCAGTCCCTATTCCATGGAGGAAAAACTGCCGGTCAATCTGTTGCTCGCTCCGGGCGTGGCTGATCGGTAGATCCCGTTTTGCCTCAGCCGTTGTGCGGAATCCTCGCAGGGGAGATGGCGGCCAACATGGCGCCGCCATCTCCCCTGACAGAACTCCGGTTTCACAACATCTCCATCCGATCAAATTCCAAGATAAGCGTCTCCATGAGAATGCCGCTTTCCATGGCACGCAAGGGCGAGTAGGAAAGACTCACGGGACGAACATTGTCGAAGCGCCAGGTCAGCACTACGGTTGACTGATCCTCCCCCAGAAGTTGAATCTTCACGGTACGCCGTCGAGGGGCTGTTCCCTTCCGAGCCTCATCCCACCAGGCATAGAGATCCATGGACCCCATTACCCCTCGCTTGAGGACAAGACGATTGGCAGCCGCAACGTCAGCTTGTTCGACGGGCCGAGGCACCTGAGGACGCGGCCGGCCTTCAGGCTGGTCAACGACGAAATTCGGGAAGATCACCTCAGCGAAGCCTGCAATCATGGAATCGCTGTCTCCTCGTCCGAAATCGACGAGGAAGTTCGAATTCTTGTAGGGTCGCTCACTGATGACGGCCATCGCGTCTTCACTCCATGGGAAAACCCGGGACACTACTCTATTTCGAGGCGCTCGTAGGCTAATACCAATTCTTCCATTGCGACGTCGGTCCCCTTTGCATTGAGTGGACCGCTCGTATGCTTGATGATGCGCGCGCGTAACAGCTTCCATGTCTGGACAATGTCGGTGCGATTTTCATTCTGTAGCTGGATGGTCACGGTTCTCATGGCGTTCTGGTCGCCGTTCCGGATCTGGTCGAGCCATGAGTAGAGATCCAGCGAGCCGATGATCCCGCGTTTCAGTGTGACATCGCTGACCTTGTTCAAGCCTGTCAGCTTCATCACATTGTTCTCCTTGGAGTTGCCGTTGCGGTATTCGATAACAGTGGCTTCCATGCCGATGCTGCTCACCTCCTGGAAACCTGCCTGCGGCCCTTGGGTGTTTCCGTTGCCAAGGTCGACCAGGAAGTTGAACTGGCCATAGGGACGGTCGCGCAGAATAGCCATACGTGTCTCCTCTCCTTAAGGGCTGCGTGGTGCCAATTCCTACGCTGAGCGCAACGGAAAATCAACAGGAGGAACCGGAATCTCAAGAACAGCTTTGGTAAAGGGGGTTGTCGTTCTTGTCTCGCTCAGAATGGCACAGCTGGTCATTTGCAATCGCTCAAAAAAGCCGGTAAGTGTTGCAGTGGTCCCACGCATAGTTGTGGTACAGCAAACCCCAGGGAAAGGAGACAGACCCGATATGCCAATCCCTAAGACTTCGATAGCCACGTGTCTCTGGTTCGACAAGAATGCCGAAGAGGCGGCGAAGTTCTACGCCGCGACGTTCCCCAACAGCCACATCACCGCAGTCCACAAGTCCCCCGCCGATTACCCCAACGGCAAGGCGGGCGAGGTGCTGACGGTGGAGTTCACCGTGCTGGGGCAGCCGTTCGTCGGCTTGAACGGTGGTCCCGAAAGTACCTTTAATCAGGCGGTATCATTTCAGGTATTTACTGACAGCCAGGAGGAGACCGACCGTTACTGGAACGCGATCGTGAACAACGGCGGACAAGCCATCGCCTGCAGCTGGTGCAAGGACAAATTCGGGCTCCACTGGCAAATCGTGCCGCGCGTCCTCATAGAGGGAATGACTGGCGCGGACAAGGCCGCAGCCAAGCGCGTGATGGAGGCCATGATGGAGATGGTCAAGATCGACATCGCGAAGATCGAGGCCGCCCGGCGCGGATAAAGTCAGAAGGGTTTGGGCCTATACCCATGATCGTGGCCTGACTCGTCCGCGTGTCGGCTTCTCTCTCGCAGTTCCCGTTCGGCCTCCACACGGCGACGCTCTGCCAGGATCATTCGGTCGAGCTCTGCAATGTGCTGCGCGGCAAACGTTTTGACTGCCTGTCGTTCGTCAGCGAGCCAGCGCGTCAGCGATTCTTTCTTGACCCGCCATGCTTCCGCAAGCCCGAATTCACCTGAGACCACCCCGGTACTATTGATGCTGGTCCGGACTCCATCCATTTTGCGATCGTCATGTGGAAAGCGCGACACAATCTCTTTTAAGACGATGTCGGTGGATGTCGAACCAAGATAGTTCTGGAGAATCGCCAAGGCGAAATCGGCCTCCGTGTCGCCGCCGGCTTTGACCAACGCGGCGAGCGCGGCAGCCAACTCAGGCGTGCAGGTGGGAAACGCTCGACCGAGTAAGCTCCCTCCTCGAAAGCGGAATTCTTTCGGGTCTTGAGCGAACCACGCCAGTCCCTTGCGGACGGCAAGGTCAGCGTCTTTCGACAACACCGGTTCCAACTCTTGGAACTCAAACGGCACCACCTCGACCTGTTCTTCGCTGCCGCCCTCAGACTTCCTCGCGAGCCGAGTCATCACGTCGTCGAGCCGCTGCTGTTCAGCATCTCTGATTCGAACGAACGCCAGCCCGGCGGTTTCTTCCTCCGCCCACTGCACATCCGCCCCATCGATCGTCAGCGCCCACTCCAAGCCGGGCACCGCGATGCGCAGTTCCAACGAGAGACCAGGCAACATGAGGGTCTGGCTCTCCAGCCGGCACCCGCTTCGTGAGAGATCGAGGATGACGCCCGTCCCTTCGGCCTCTACGGAACCAGACACCATGGCCCGAAATTGCACCGCAACTCGTGGCGCAGTCCGCTGCTCTTCTGCTTTCAGATTCATGACTGATCGACGCTCCGCTTTCCCAGCAATGGTGCCAATGCTTCCTCCATCCGAAGGAAACAGGGGAGAGGAGAATTGTTCTTGTCTCCGATTGATCCAGTATGCATTGCTTGTTTAGGGACACATTATCCGTCGTCGCTAGGTCAATGGGCAACAGCCGTTCGGAAAAAAAAAGGTCGGGAATCTTGGTCGGGACGACGGTTCAGGACGTGGTAGGCCACGCTAAAACTTGGCGGAGGCTTTGGCAGCAAGTTGTTTGAGGGAGGCTCTGAGCTTATCAACGTTGGGATGCTCTTGCCCAACCGCAATGCTGAGGAATCGTGTCTTCTTCACGATATTATAGGTAACCCCGGCATCTTGAGTGATTGTCATGAATGCGTGCTCCCCGGAACCTTTTTCTTCGAGTAGCTGGATTGCCTGCCCGTCGTCGTTCGATTCCGTCGGCATGTGCTTCAATTCATCGATAGCCGATGCCGCATGGCGACGTGCAGCGTCTGGCGACGCAAACTGTTGAACGGTGACGACGGCGACTGGCGTTTTGCCCTTCCAGTAAGTGCAGTCCCATGTCTTGACACCCGGGGCATCCTTCTCGCCGGAACTACCCGGACTCGAGGCGGACACGGCCTCGTTGATAGCAATCGCCATTTCTGCAGGCGAGATCAACGAGCAGGCCTCAAAGGCGTGCACAGCGGACGACGTGAACACTGCCGCAATAAGAAAACCGAGTGCGAACGCCTTACGCATGATCATCCTCCTCATCTAGAACGTCGCCGTACCATTTGTACCAGGACGCAAGAAACAATTTAAATAGAAGGGGATAGCCGTCAGGACGGTGACAGCCTCCTTGTTTGTGCGCTTCATCCTCTGTCATGGAGAATGATGTGAGCCTAGCGATTCGGTGCGGGAGTGCTCTGGCCGGCTGTGCATGCGAGGTGTGAGGGAATCTCAAGCTGCCCGGAAGAGCGGAATCCCCACGCGGTGGCAAGAGCTTGACAAGTCAGGCTCTGAAAGGTCTGGTCGTTATGTTCGACACAGTGAGGGTAATGGGCGTTGCCTCGCAGGACGCTTCCTCCGCGTTCCAGTGAAAGACCTCGCACATCGACACTGATATTGAAAAGTGCGCCGCAGTTAGGCTGAATTAATGCCCCTTCCTTCAGTGCTTCTCGCTCTAGAACGAGCACAAACTCCGCATCCGCCTCTGCTGCGACCACAATCGTCTCCTGGCGATCCGATGAAGTGTGGGGAACCTGAGGCTGCACCAGAATGTTTGTATAGTGATGGGATCGGAGCCATTCTTCAGCCACGCGGCTGAGGAGAGGATCTCCCAAGATAAGGATGCGCTGCCGCTCACTGGGTAAAAGCGTATGGGAGCCGCTGGTGATTGGAAAGTGAACGCCGGAGGAAGGTGCTTTAGAGTAGCATCCTTCCAGAAGCAGCAGGATGGAGAGGAAGCATGAGGGTGTGATGGTCGAGCCGACGCGTCGTCTCACGGTCTGGAATTATAACAAATGAGAAGGGCGGTCACCGATCTAGACATCACGTCGCCATCGCCTTATTCTATTTCTTTTACAAGGGGGGCATGATGAACAGCGACGTTAGCTCCAGATTACGCGTGGAGTGGCAAGTGGTGACGCATGCGCCAGTGTCGTTTGGCATAGCGCTCTTGACGGTCTGTCTTCTCATCGGAGGAGGACTCTATTGGCACTTTCACGCCAAGCTCATACTACAGACAGAGAAGATCGCATCACAAAGAGAGGCAAATGACCGATTGAGGCACGAAATAACACGAATGGTAAAGATGAATGCTCTGAACGACGCGCCATTGAATGAGAATTCAGATCCAAAGAAGGACCGTCCTGACCCCTGTCGAGCGCCTCTGCACAACTCCGTCGATACAACAACGCCGCCCAGCCTTGGCCATGATGTCTCTGTCTCTACTCAACCGGCACGCCGCGTATCCCTCCATCTATGATCTGGTGGCTACAGTAGTGCCATGCCGTGGCGTTGTCCGCGGTCGCATACCCACTTATAGGCTTGGAATTGGTTGTGACTTAGAGTGATCTCAGTCGGGCAGGGGATTTGAACCTCCGACATCCTGCTCCCAAAGCAGGCGCGCTACCGGGCTGCGCTACCCCTGGACTACCGAATAGAATTGCACCCGTAGCGCAATGGATAGAGCACCAGACTACGGATCTGGGGGTTACAGGTGCACTTACCTATGCCACAGGAGAATAGGGAAGAGAGATCAGACTGTGTAGCCAGCGGTTGCACCTGAAACAGTTGAGTCAATCTGAAGCATTTGATTGCAAGACCTGACCTTATTTGTGACCTTAATCTGTTGTCTACAAAACTCGGGCCAACTCATCCCAACCCCCTTTTATGTCCGTCGAGCCAGTCTGATTCTTATATTTCAACCGCTGTTACAGATGAACAATCTCAATGTCAGGCCATCGATTTCGGAAGCCTTCTGCCACGAGTCTGCGATGGCAATATTCTGCGGTTGGCTCGCTGCATAATAAACAGCTCGGTCCTTCTAAGAAGCCCTTCTCAAGTTGATCAATCGCGTGCCGTTCATGCATGAGATCGTGAAATTGTTGTTCATACTGTGACCATGAGCCCTTGTGTTTTTTTAGCTTATCAAGAATGTCCTGCGTCGGGGCAAGAAGGTCTAGGTGATGGTACGAAGCGCCACAGATTGTTTTTAGGAAATATTCCAAATCATCCTTCTTAGTAAACCCAGCAAGTTGGGATTGATTATTTAGTCGAATATCCAAAAGCTTTTTCACTTCTGCACGGTTAAGAATCTCAAAAAATTGTTTTGCTGATTTTTTGGTGAATCCAATTGTATAGAGCTTCATCGTGTAGCATCCTTAACAAACCTAGGCTGACTCATGTGTTTTGTCGGATCGTAGGCAATCCGAAGACCTTGAATTGCGTAGGCTTCCTTAAGAACTTCGTCATGCGACCTAAACATGTCTATATTGTGAAGACCTAGGATGCGAAGGAGACGAAGCATGCTGTCTTCATGAGATTCTAAGGCACCAGTGCCAAGTATATGTGTTACTCGGAGCCCAATATCCCACAAATGACGACTGACGAGGATAGTCCGATGACACGCCAACGGCTCTCTCTCGGCACACATGAGTGTGGCAGAGCTAGTTGATGCGATTGCTCGAACTTCTCGCAGCCCACGCTGGAAGGGATCCGAGCTTGCGAGCTTGTCATAAGAGATTTTACCGTTAGCATACAGTGATGGGTCATTGCTTCTGGCACCCAGTTCATTGCCTAGAAATATATAACCAAATCCGCGTTTCTTGAGTTCGTGCTGAAATGTTTCTCGACTGAAATGAGGAGTTACTCTGCTATAAGGCTGAGAGCGAACATCGCAAACTACTTCTATGTGTTGTTGCCTTAGCGTAGTAAGAAATGATTCGAGCGAATGAGTTGAATGGCCAATCGAGAAGATCGTGTCACCCAAAGTCATGCCTCCATATCTCTTGTCATGATGGCGGCGGCCAGTTTATAGGCGTGTCCATCATGAATTTCCCCCAGACTAACACAAATGAGAGAACGATCCTTTATAGAGTGTCGCCCAGGCCGTGACCAGAACTTGTCCCTAACGAGCGGGTCTGTAACTGCAAGCTTGTAACAATGACCGTCGTACGTAAACTCTGCTCTCGTCTTTTGACGCGGATTGCCAAATTCTGCTCCTTCTGTTTCTACACAGATGGTTAGATCAACTGGCTGTATCAGAGCTAGGGAGAAGTCTTGTTCACTGGCCTGTGACTCAGGAATTCGATCATTTGTTCCGTAGTAACTGGAATAACCATTTAACCAAAGTGGTCCACTTATGTCGTCGGCTAGCTCTATCAAGTTAGACCATGTTGCCTTTCCTTTCTTTTTCCAATGATGTCCAGTGTCAATCAGATGATTTTCGCTTTGGTATGAACGGGGGCGTGGTTCAAGAAACGAAACGGAGACGATGTCGAACAAGTTTGGTCCTGCACTACTTTCAAAAGCGCACTCTTCTGGTCTGATTTCCTCATCTTCTCGATTGCTGACAGGTCTTATCCACGTTCTAGCTTCAACTTCTTTCCCCGCAATGCAATAACCCCCATGCTTAACCCATTTTGCCAAACATACAATAGTTTTTTGATAGGACATCCACAGCCCTATTACAATCGGCCTTCTTGACTCTTCTTGTGAATAGAACTCTTAGAGCGGGCCGACACTTCGCAGGTTTCCATGATTTCAGGAAAGGACTTCTTGATATAGGACAGGCCTGCATCCTTAGAAGACTGAAGCTCGAGCTTACTTTTAAGATAATCCATCCGCCCTTTTGCTTCCTGTAGTAGTTCTCCCCAAGTTTTGACCCAGATCTCATAGTTTTTCGTTACCTGTATCTGTCCAGGATACCGATCTCTTTGTTCTAGCGATGGCTTGATCCCTTCCTCGACCTCGGTTGAGATGACGAAGAAGACCCACTTCGTTTTGTGCTTATCAAAATTTGGTTCTCGGCTTACAGTCGAAGCATATTTCTCAATCTGCAATTTTTCGCTAAAACCTACTTTCACAGATGGACGCTTTAGTTCGATTACAAGATGCTCATATCTGTCCCCTGCCCCAGAAACAAATTGCCTTCCTAGGACTAGATCTGGGATCTTCGCCATTTCTTTTGCAAGTTTGGGATTGCCCTTTATTGCATCCTTTCCATGTTTGAGTACATCCAGATGTTTTTTGAGAACCCTATTAAGCGACTCATCAGAATTTCCTAGAGCAAACTGTTCACCAAAAATCCATGTTTGTTGCTCAAGAATCTTATGCAGTTGACGACGTTCCTGGACATGTTTTCTCCACCTGTCATCTAGGACGAGCTGTTCAAATCCACTAACGAAACTCAATCGATCAGTAACGGTTTTCCCTAATCTAATCAGTCCTGAAAAAGTCACTTGCTTCAGCAACTCGGACAGTGTCTCTACTTCTTGTTGTGGCAATTTGAGAACTTTTTGAAGCACATCATGCAGTGCAGTGGGCGAGGTTTCTATTGCTTGCCTAAGGAGATGAAGTGTCAATTTCTGGGAGTCGTGGTTGGCCTTCTCAATAGCAGGAATTGACCGAATTATCTTTGTAGTGCAAACATCGAAAACTGATCGTTCTAATTTTTCGAGCGAGGATCTCGCTTCGCCCTCGTACGGATACACATGTGTGGCTTTAAGTCTCGCAATGGTTTTCTCGATAGTTATCTTGCTTATTTCCTCCAGTTGTTTTTTGGCTCGCCCAACGGCGTCTTCCTTGAGTTGTAACAGCCCAGAAAGTTCGGGTGTGGTCAGAGTGTTGTCTCTCACAGCTTGTTCTATGAGTGGGGAACCGACGAAAACTGAATAAGGCACCTGAACATCCAATTCGATGTCTTCATGGCGACGAGAAATGAAGTTTGAATCGCACCAGTGCATCTCATGAATTTGCCCTTTCTTCCAAACAACAGTGCGAACAAAACTACCAGGAAAACTCGGCACCAACTCTTCTTTTTTGTCATGAGCTATAAAAGGTATAGGATTCAGCAAATAGTCGCCAACACATATCCTCAGCTCGGCATCGGCTAGAAGATTTGGTGCGAAAGAGATCGCCAGATGATTCGCAAGCGTTTCATCTGAGGGAAGATCAAGCTCTGCACCATATCCGTTATGAGCGATAAATCGAGTCCCTGAGGGGTTAGGTAATAATGAAGATGACTCAGTTCGCAGGAAATGACCGATGGAAGAATAGTCACCAGATATACTGACGGACGTTCCCTCTTTAACCCGCGTAATCCACTCTACTTTGGTACCAAGCCTGTACGCCTTGAATCGCCCTTCACCTAACCGACCGTGAAGCGGTTTTCCTCTTGGGTTAAGCTTCATTTGTGGTTTTGCGGAATGCCCAAGATTTCCAAAAGCGGATTCGATGTTGTAAGACTCAATTCCACTTCCATTATCATCTATCTGGATGCTTGCAATGCCAGTTAGATTATTTCTTCTCACACTAACTTGAATTTCTGTCGAGCCAGCATCTAGGGAATTCCAGATCAGTTCTGCCAATGCGTCTTCTGGGGAACACTGACCGGTACGTTTGATGTGCTCTTCATCTACTTGGATTTGGATCTTTTCAGAGGGTGGCGGCATCATTGGCGCACGGCAAAGTCGTACCAACAAACTGAAAGGATAAATTGTTGCAGCAAGCTATCGTCATGAGAGAATGATGTCAATGACCATCCTCCTCTCCCTTGCGTCTGCTTTTCCAACCTCCATAAAATAATCTTTTGCTGGGCTAACCCCCATAGCTTTCTGATAGTTTTAAGTGCGCCAGCGGTCCGAGCTGGATTGACTCGCATTTTCTAGAAACTTATTATTTGCCGTCCAATTCACGCAGATCCCTCTCACCCTTCTATCAAGAGGCTCTCATGATCACTCATCTCACCCAGGCCGCTCGTCGTCCGTTCACGGAAACTGGGTTTCCGGGCGTGACGTGTTCCACGATCTGGAACGAAAACGGGAATGGCTCAGACTTTATCGCATTCAAGGCGGGTGCTCGTTTTCAACTTCACGACCATGAAGGTCCGGAAGAGATCGTCATCCTATCGGGCAAGATTCGTTTTGACGATAAGGTGGTTTCCACAGGAGACTACTTGAAGGCGGGGCCGGGCGATGTCCACGATGCGGAGGCGCTAGAAGATTCAGTGTTCTTCATTGCCCACAAATGCTAATGGGGTCAGGTCTAACGCTCTAACGGGGTCAGGTCTTGCTTCTTGCACTCCGCCTCACCCAACTCTCATCGACCGATTCGGGCTGCCATGGCGAAGTGAGAAAAATAGTGGTCGAGGCAGGCTAAGTCAGTGCTGTGCGTCTTTCCACCGAACATGGCATCGCAGAGTAGTTCGCGCGGGTCAGTTCTTTTCGCCGGCCTTTCCACCGTTCATCCGCAATCGTCAAGTCCAGCAGTTCCACGGCGCGATCGAACGCCTGTTCGCAGCGTTGCGGATCCTTTCCATACCACCGGGCGGCGCGGGCCACATCGCTGCCGACATTGGCCAGTTGTTCCATGAGCGAAAGGGTGTGCCATCGTCCCGCGGCTAATTGCTCGTGAAGGGCCGAAATCTAACGGGGTCAGGTCTTGCTTCTTGTACTCCGCCTCACCGAACGTGTAGCGGGGTCAGGTCTTGCTTCTTGCATCCGCTTCACCCGACTCTCTCCGACCGATTTGGGCGGCCATTGCGAAGTGGGAAAAATAGCGGTCGAGGGAGGCTAAGTCGCTGCCGTACGTCTTTCCGCCGAACATGGCATCGCAGAGTAGTTCGCGCGCGCGTGCCAGTTCTTTTCGTTGTCCTTTCCAGGGCTTGTCCGTAATTCTTAAGTTCAGCACCAAAACAAATTGGGCCAGGCTTTGGCCGGCACGAGTGCCGCGGCAGCAGCGAGATGCTCAACGCCGGTTTTTTCTTCCGGAGTAGGAGTGCGGTGATCGCGAAAGTAGGTCCCGAACGTACCGAGGATGGTTCCTGTTAGAGATTTGATCGGCATGCTCCAGGCGCCCATGAAACCCAGTGATAGCGACAGGTGCCAAGGCTTGGCCTTAGGGTATTGGACGGCTAAGTGATGAAGTGCTAGAATTCCGCCATGCTTATTACAACGGGGAAAGTTCTTGGTGGGACGATCAAAGTCGATGTGAACAGTCTTCCTGAGGGAGCGACGGTGACGGTATTAGCTCCGGAAGGTGATGAGACTTTCGAACTCTCAGTGGAGGATGAAGCTAAGCTGCTCGCCGCAATTGCCGAAGCCGACCGAGGAGAGACCATAAACGCCTCGCAAGTCCTGCAGCAGATCCGCCGATCGTGAGTGGTCCTGTTCCTGTTCGTATTGTCAGCAGTGCCGCACGGGCTATCGTTGAGGCTGCCGAATGGTGGGTGGCCCATCGCACGAAGGCTCCGGATGCATTTTCGGTTGAGCTAGAACGGGCACTTCAACTCCTCGCATCGCAACCATCGATTGGGGCAAAGGCTCGGAACGTCAAGTTGGCCGATGTCCGTCGTATTCACCTTCCTCGTGTTCATTACCATCTGTATTATCGGGTTATCTCCGACCCCATGACCGTTGAGATATTGGCACTTTGGCATACGAAGCGCGGTACATCTCCAGATCTTCCGTAAGATGGCCGGCCGGCCACGTCAGTGGGCCAACAGATCGTTATGCTGCATAGCATAGCTTTGTCAAGAAGTCGGAAAAGACGCCTTTTCGAGAACGCGAGATCGCGGACTCGCGCATGAAGGAGGTGGAACGTGCGGACGCATGAGCAACTCGTCAAAAAGCTTCTTCGTCGCCCCGGCGTGCGGACAGAAGTGGAACGCATTGAACGCGAAGAGTCTGACTTACTCAATGCCTTGCTCAAAGCGCGGCAAGAGGCGGGATTGACGCAAAGCCAGGTGGCATCACGCATGGGTACACAGGCTCCCGCCGTCGCTCGTCTGGAGCGAGCTCTTGCCAACGGAAAACATTCTCCATCGATTGCGACGTTGCGAAAGTACGTCAAGGCTTGTGGTAAGCGGCTGGTGCTTCGAGTCGCATGAAATCGGCATACTCCAGGCGGCCATAAAGCCCAGTGCCAGAGGCCACAAAGTCCGGGATGTTCAGGCAGGTATCAACGAATCTTTGACGCGCCGAACTTTGATTTTTGCTGCGTGTTTTTCCGCCTGGGCGAGATCATAGGCAGCCTGCATCCGCAACCACGTTTCAGCCCCGCCACCAAATGCTTTCTCCAGTCGGATCGCCATTTCTGCGGAGATTCCAGCCTTGCCGCTAACCAGATTGTTCATGGCCTGCCGCGTGACACCGAGTATCTTCGCTCCTTCCGAGACGGAGAGTCCAAGCGGTTCGAGGCAATCGTATCGCACCGATAGTCCGGGATGGGGTGGATTTTTCATGCGCATTGTTGCCTCGGATGAGGACTTCAAATAGATAAATACCATTGCATTGTAAGCTTTAGTGATTCTGAGGTCTATGGCCGACCAGACAAAACCGCTTGTCGCAGGTGATCATGCCCATCCAGCTTTCCTGTCTTCCCGATTTCTGCTAGTATTCGCTCATGGGATCTGACGCTACAAAATTGCTGGAAGCAGCGTTGAAGCTTCCGCCTGAAGCTCGGGCTGCAATGGCGGGCTCGCTATTGGACAGCCTTGATTCTGCTGTTGATGCAGACGCAGAAGCTGAATGGGATCGTGAAATTGCCCGCCGGTTAAAAGATCTCGATGCAGCCCCGACTCGTGTTGTTTCTTGGAGTGATGCCCGCCGTCCTTAATAGCTGAGGTCTTCGTATGAGTAAAGTTGAAGCGATTGAACAGCAAATCGAGAAGCTTTCTGCGGATGAACTTGCTACGTTTCGTCGATGGTATGCCGCATTTGATGCTGAGGGCTGGGATCGCCAGTTTGAGGCTGATGTAAATGCAGGCAAGCTCGACGCACTCGCCGACAAAGCGCTACGTGACCACGCAGCTGGTCATACAAAGCCGATTTGATACATCACACGTCACCGGACTTTTGGATCTGTTACAACGCATTGCCTGCTTCGGTACGCGATCAAGCTGATCGTGCCTACGAGCTTCTCAAAGCGAATCCCAAACATCCGTCGTTACATCTGAAGCAAGTGGGCCGATTTTGGTCGGCGCGGGTCGGACTACAGTATCGCGCCGTAGGAGTTGACGCGCCAGACGGAATTATTTGGTTTTGGATTGGAACTCATGCGGAATACGACAAGCTGATACGGTAGCACGGCTCAAAAGGTGCTAGATCAATTCTATAAGCTCGGAAACCAATTTCGTCTTCTTAGTCATTGGGATCGTGATCGCAACAATGCTGGTGGTATGGTGGCAGAGAACTGAGCCGTTATCCAAAACAGAGCAACGATGGAGAAGTGCAAGGCGATCAGAGCAGTCAGTGCCTCTCATGGGAAGAATAAATGTCTCTTGCGATCCTGAATTATTGAGTGAATATGTCAAAGCTCTAAGTAGGGAACGTGTGCAATTCTTGCCTCCCGCAGAACCTGATCCCCCTATGCCATACCCCTATGGTTCGTATCATCGTGAAAATAGATGCTTTATTCTAGTAATTGAAGAAGATTTACAACGTGCTGAGCGAATCCTTGCCGAGGTTGACCGAAAATTCTATCGATAGGATTGAGGTATTAAGAAGGGATTTCGGAAGTGTTTTTCCCAAGAACCTCATATCCCTCTCCTGAAAATAGGGAACTCGTCTAGACTCCAATACCCTTCGCCTTGATCTAGTAGCATTTTTCCTGCTCTAAGAGTTTTCCATTCCGAGGCTGGCCGTTCAGGATAAAGATTGATGGCCCACAGGTCTCTCGACTGGAAGTTTATTCTTTTCTTGCCTGGGTGCTATCCTGATCTAGCTTCTATTTGGAATCTATGAAATGGCAGTCACAAGCGGCACGCATCCTTGTTTGGAACCTGCGACGAGCCAAGCCGACAACGCGCTTCCACCTTCCTCACTCGATTCGCTCGGTGCCGATCCGGTGACATGGACCTATCGCCATGCGTTGCCTGTCAGAATCGCGCATTGGGTCAATGCGATATGTCTTGTCGCCCTCGTGATGAGCGGGCTTCAAATCTTCAATGCTCACCCTGCGCTCTATTGGGGAGATCGGTCTGATCGGAACGAGGCGCTGTTATCGATCCGTCCGGTTCAGACGAAGACCGGGGAGATAAAAGGTGTCACGACGATCTTCGGCCATGCGTTCGAGACTACCGGCGTGCTTGGGTACTCGGATCGTCGGGGACGGGCGTTTCCGGCGTGGGCCACGCTGCCGGGTCCGCAGTGGCTGGCCATGGGTCGGCAGTGGCATCTGTTCTTCGCGTGGCTGTTCGTGATCACCGGCGGGATCTTTGTCTGTTATGGACTGCTGAGCCGCCATGTCTCCCGCGATCTCGTGCCGACGACAGGTGATGTCCGCTATATCGGTCGAGCTGTGAAGGATCATGTGCTCTTACGCCATCCCGAGGGGGAGGCGGCCACACGTTACAATGTGTTGCAGAAGCTGGCGTACCTCGTGGTGTTGGTCGTGTTGGCGCCAATCATCGTGTTGACCGGATTGGGCATGTCGCCCATGGTCGATGCCGCGTTCCCATGGCTGCTCCCACTATTTGGCGGACGGCAAAGTGCGCGGACTCTCCACTTCATCGCCTGCTTTGCCTTCGTGGGCTTTATCGCCGTGCACGTGCTTCAAGTCATGATGACGGGATTCTTCAACAATATGCGCTCAATGATCACCGGCTGGTTTGCCGTCAAAGGAGGGCGTCATGGCACATAACACCCTGGGACGCCGTCAGCTCCTGAAGACTGCCGCCGGCGCCGCGGGCATTCTCACCGGTTCCGGCTGTGACAATCTCTCGCGCAACGAGTGGGTCCGGCAAATGCTCGGCTACACCGAATCGTTGACCGAGCGCGTGCAGCGTGCGCTGACGCCGGCGAACGCGCTGGCCAAGGAGTATGACGAGCGCGAGATTTCCGCCGTCTTTCCACCTAACGGCAGCACGCATCCGGGAACCCCGGATTACATTGCCAAGGCCGCGCACGGGTTTGTCGATTGGCAGATCGCTATCACGGGTCTCATCGCCAAGCCTGCGGCATGGTCGCTCGCAGAACTCCGCGCGATGCCGTCGCGGACGCAAATTACCAGGCATGATTGTGTGGAGGGATGGAGCGCCATCGGCAAATGGACGGGCGTGCCTTTGGGAGATCTCATGCATCGGGTCGAACCGCTGCCGGAGGCCCGATACGTCGTGTTCTACTGTGCCGACAGCGACGATGCAGGCGTTTCGTACTATGAAAGCGTGGCCCTGGAGGATGCGTATCACCCCCAGACGATGCTGGCATACGAGCTGAACGACAGGCCGCTCGATATTCCCCACGGCGCGCCGATTCGCCTACGGATCGAACGCCAGCTCGGATACAAACACGCGAAGTACGTGATGGGTCTGGAGATCGTCGCTTCGCTGGCCAGTATTGGAGGAGGGAAGGGGGGGTACTGGGAAGACCAGGGCTACGAGTGGTACGCCGGCATTTAATCATCACGTGGATTGAAGCAGCTTCAGAATCTCGATGCAGATCTCGCCGTATGCTTCGTCGCTGACTGTGAAGATAGTGGCCACTGTCGCAGACGAAGCACAGTTAAGCGGAGAGCTCCGGTGCCCATTTCTTGATGGTGGCGGAGAGATCTTCCTTCTTGACCGGCTTGCTCAGAAAATCGTCCATGTCGGCGTCCAAACACTTTTGGCGATCGGCCTTCATGGCGCTGGCGGTGAGGGCAATGATCGGCACTCTCCGGCGATTGCGGTTTCGCCCCTCTTTGCGAATCACCGCCGTCGCTTCAAACCCATCCAACTCTGGCATTTGGCAATCCATGAAGATCAGCGCGTAGTCGATCCGGGATACCGCCTCGACGGCCTCGAGCCCGTTGGCCACGACGTCGGTTCGATACCCGAGTTTTTCCAACTGCCAGGCCGCCACCTTCTGGTTCGCGATATTATCGTCCGCCACCAGAATCCGCGCTTTCGCAGCCACTGCGGCTTCCTTGAGCACATGCCGTGTCAGCAGCACGTCGTGCGATCGGCTTCGTACGCCGTTCTCGCATTCCTCGGCGGGAGCCTTGGCCGGCATGGCGACAAGGGCCGACAAACACTCATGGAGATGCGCGCGATGCACCGGTTTGGTCAGGTAGGCATCGATCCCGGCCTCCTTGGCGCGTTCCGCCTGTCCGCGCATGCCGACCGAGGCCAGCAGCACGAGACGGGTCGGGGCCAGCGCCGGTTCGGCGCGTATCGCGCGCGCCAGTTCGAAGCCATCCATATCCGACATGAAGAGGTCGAGGATCACGATCTCATAGGCCTCGCCCCGTGCCGCAGCCTCTCTCAAAATCGTCAAGGCTTGGGAACCGTCCGACGTGCTGACGCAGCGCAAGCCCCATTCGTGGGCATAGTGTTCCAAGATACGCCGGCTGGCGGCGTTATCGTCGACGATGCATAATCGTCGTCCTGCCAAGGAACCCGTGAGCATCGGTCCCTTCTGAAGCCGTGCCGCTTGTTTGCCCAACCTCACGGTAAAACGGAAGGTGCTGCCATGGCCGGGAGCACTCTCGACTACAATCGTCCCGTTCATCAGTTCCACGAGCTGTTTGCAAATGGCGAGACCCAGGCCGGTGCCGCCGAACTGGCGCGTCGTCGACATGTCCGCTTGGGAAAACGGCTTGAACAGCATCGCCTGGACCTCGGGAGATATGCCGATTCCCGTGTCGGAGACGGCGAACTCGATCACGGCCTGTTGCGCTATCTCTGCTTTACGAGTCACGTGAATCATGACCTCTCCCTGATGGGTAAACTTCAATGCGTTGGCCGCCAGATTGACCAGCACCTGGCGCAACCGGCCCGGATCTCCGCGAAGGGAAGTGGGCACATCCGCATGGAGCAGGTACCCCAGTTCCAATCCTTTGCTCTGCGCCGGTCCGGCAAAAAGATCCATCGTTTCTTCGATCGTGGTGCGCAAATCAAAATCGATCGTCTCCAAGGTCAACTTGCCCGCTTCGAATTTTGAAAAATCCAGGATGTCATTGATGATATCGAGCAAGGCGTCGCTGGATCGCCGCACGGTCTCGGCATAATCCCGTTGTTCAGCCGTCAAATCCGTGTCGAGCAAAAGTCCGGTCATGCCGATGATGCCGTTCATAGGCGTGCGGATTTCATGGCTCATCACGGCCAGGAATGCCGACTTGGCGCGCGCGGCGGCTTGGGCATCGAGCACGGCCTTGTCCAGACGCGCCGTCTGCTCACTCACGGTCCGCTCATAGACGTCCATCAACTGTTCGAGCACGATCGCTCCTGAGCGCCATTGTTCAGCTGTCGGGTCCACTGCGGGATTCGAAAGGATACCGGACGCGGAAAAAATTGTTCCCGGCCTATCGTACGGCAGCAGAGCCACTTTCGCGGCCAACGCGCAGGGTTTGAACAGCTCCGCGGTTTCGCTCGGGATGTAGCTTCGACTGAACAAAATCACCGCAAACAGCTCTCCAGAGGGAAGCAACCCGCCAAACCCCAGCACGGATCGGATGCCGAACGGAATGACAAAGTCGTCCTGTGCGGGGATAGAGGGACTTCCGAGCGCATCGGCCACGTGGAACACGTTGTACGTTTTCTGCTCGGCCGCGAGGAGCATGTTCGGCGTCGGCTGGAGGACACAATTCACATCCACTCCCAGCTGACTGACGAGCTGCGAGATCATAGGAATGTTCGTGAGGACCTGTGTGCTGGGCAGCGGAATGGCTTGATGCCCCTTCGACAGTTTTCTCGAATTCCATTCGAGTTCGTCTCCGACGGTGCCTAACAACACGAGACACTTATGCGCGGACGATTCCTCGATGTTCCCGAGCATCAGTCGGGCGCGTCGTTGCAGTTCCGCATCCAATTTGCCGAATGGTTGTGTAATGAACAGCCGCACCAATGCGCAGGAGCGATGCATGGTTCCTTTGAGCAGAAAGTTGTCGTAGAAGTGGCGGACCATTCGATCGGCCACCTCTTCCATACTGGCAGCCCCGAGGCCGATTTTGCGCAGCCGCGTGAGATTATCCGTCAGTTCCGAGAGCGTGAAGTGGGCCAAACTGAACATGCTTATCCTTGTTGGGGTTGAGGCGTATCAAATGCGGATGCGATGATCTTTTCTTCAGCCACAAGCGAGTCTCATGATGCCGGAGTCGTAGTACGCCGTGACGAGCGGGGGCTGAAGTCGACGCCGGAGCTCGCCGATAGGTCTAAGGAAGCGGTAACAGACGACTGTAACGTAGGTTTTTTCAAATAGGTGCTCATTACTACGTATGAATAGATTCACAGCATGCCACTATTGACTCTATAAGTAAAGATAGAAGCGTCCTGATGTGATCAAGATATTGTCTGCGGGAACAGCGTTCGCGCTTTTGAATCACCTTCTATTGTCTCCATCGGAGGCCATATCTGCAGCTCGCTCGTCTACCGAGTCGAGGTGACGACCAGACAAAAACCGCACGCATGGAGTCGAGAGACAGGGCGCCTCTCTCCTTCCCACACTCGCTTGCAAGTCCGTCGATACCCCTCGTAAAATGACCCTTTACCGATGTGTCTCTGCATGTTGCCGACTTGAGCATGTCGGCCGGATTCACGAGCAACTCCCATGCGCATTGAATATTCCAAGGGAGATCGAGCGTCGAAGGAGCTCATTCAGCTCCACCGCCGGACCTCGTTTGAGGTCAGCGGCCGGAAGATGAACGTGCTGCTGATCTTCCCGCCGGATTGGTATCCCTCCGAGCCTTATCTGAGCCTGCCTTCTCTCACCGCCGTCCTCCGACAAGCCGGTCATACGGTCATTCAAAAAGACGTCAATTGCGAGATGTGGGACTGGTATTTCAGCGAGGAGTTTCTGAAGAAGGTCTTGCGCCGGGTACCGCAGCAACTGGATCGGTATCGCAAACTGGCGAAGAAGCGGGATTTGGCCGAGTGGGAAATGGACGTACAGCTGGCACTTTGCGATGTGTCACGTTCTCGGATGGAGAAATTGATCCGTGATGCAGAGGAGGCGAAGCAGATCGTCAGAAATGAAAAGTTCTACGATATCGATAAATTGGAATGGGCGATTCAAGTTTTTCGCGAGGTCACGTCGGTCATTTCGCTGGTCTATGCTCCGGCGCGGATCTGCATGCCGCCGATGGAGACGGATCTGTCGTATAAGCCGTACGTCTCGGCAGAAGTGATCGATGCGGTGCAGGACGAACAGGTCAACATCTACCGGGACGTGTTCGAGCATCTGGTGAAACCGGTGATCCAAACCGAGCAGCCCGACGTCGTGGGCATCTCAATCGTGTTGCAGCAACAGATGTTCTCGAGCATGACCTTCTGTGCGCTTATCAAGCAGCACTTTCCCCACGTCCACATCACGATCGGCGGCAATACGGTGACCCGCCTGCGCGACGTGTTGCGCGAGTCGCCGCTTTTTCAGTATTTCGACAGTGCCGTGGTCTATGAAGGGGAGACGGCATTCACGCAACTGGTCGAAGCGGTCGGCGCCAAACAAAGTCTGGCTCACGTGCCGAATACGATCTACAAGGACGAGACGGGGATCCATGTTTCCCCGCTGAGTTATGCGGAGGATATGGCCGCGCTGCCGCCACCGGACTTTGACGGATTGCCGCTGGAGAAGTATTTCGTGCCTACGCGCGTGTTGCCCTATCTGGCGACGCGCGGATGTTACTGGGGACGCTGTGAGTTCTGCGACCATGGCGAGGGCTATACCGCCGGCTATCGGTCCAAAAAGATTCACGACATTCTCGCCGATATCACGTACCTGCGCGACAAGTACGGCGCCAAACATTTTCACTTTACCGACGAGTCATATCCGCCGGCGCTGTTCCGCAAACTCTCCCGAGGATTGGTCGAACGCAACATGGGCATCTTCTGGACGACGCACATGCGGTTCGAGAAGAGTCTGCTGGAAAACGCCGTCTGGGAGGATGCGAAGGCGTCGGGCTGCCGCTATCTGCACTTCGGCTATGAGTCGGGAGTCGAGCGAGTCCTGCAGTTGATGGACAAAGCGACGACGGCGGAGGTGATGACGGAGCATCTCAAACTCACCGCGGAGGCGGGGATCTGGAATCACTGCATGGGCTTCTTCGGGTTTCCCGGCGAGACGAAGGAGGAGGCGTGGCAGTCGGTGCAGTTTCTCGAGCAAAACAAAGATCATGTCCACTCGCTGGGATTCGGCACGTTTGACCTGGGACGGCACAATCCGGTGGCAAAATATCCTGACAAGTGGGGCGTGACAGCCTACAAGAATCCGGATTGGGATCTGGCACTGGATTACTACTACACGGTGAAGAACGGCATGAGCATCGAAGAGGCCGAGCGGGTATTCGAGCAGTTCGAACGAAACCACAATCCCGGCTGGGATTTGCGTCTTTATATCCGAGAATACATCTTTTTATATATCTCAAGGTTTGGTTTAGGAAAGCTTCAAGATTTGCAGTACCAAGCAGTCAAAACCACCGGCGTGGTGCCAACGTTGGCCGGGAAAATGTGAACGGAGCGTATTTCGTGAAGCGTGAAGTGTATCTCGCAAACCGGACTCAGTCCTGTCCGAACGACGAGATACGAGATACGAACGACGAATGAACGATTTACTTCAAATAGACGGACTCGCCTCAGCGACGAGGGGCCCACAAAAGAAGTCCAAGGTCATGCTGATTTTTCCGCCCGAATGGGTGCCGACGGCCCCGTATCTTGCCTTGCCGTGTTTGACCGCCGTGCTCCGCGAGGCGGGACATACGGTCATCCAGCGGGATATCAACATCGGCATGTGGGATCACTTCTTCAGCATGGAATTTCTGATCTGGGTGAAAGCTCGGTTGGGGATGCAGCTGAAGTCTCTGCAAGTGAAAGAGAAAACCGGAGTCCTGACCGAGCGGGACATGAGTCACATGGCGGTCGTGGAACAGGCCTATCACCTCGATATCCTTGATCTGGCGGATCGCGCCGAAGACGCCAAGTCGATCGTGCGCGGGGAGCGTTTCTATGAGGCCGAGACGCTGGAAAGAGCGCTCAACACCTTCCGCGAGACGATGGCCTATATCTCGGCGGCGTACTATCCTGCTTCTCTCGTGTTTTATCCGATGGAAAGCAATCTCGGATATCGTCCCGGTGTCTCGAAAGAGGTGTTTGCCTGTTTGGAGGATGAGCAGGTCAATGTCTATCGGGATCTCTGCAACCAGTTGGTCCTGCCGGAAGCAGCGAAAGAGAGACCGAACGTGGTTGGGATTTCCATTGGAACGCAAATGCAGCTGTTGGCAGGCTTGACCTTCGCCAAGATGATCAAAGAGACGTTTCCGGAGATTCACGTGGTGGTCGGCGGCAACGTGATCACCCGGTTACAGGAAGACTTGGTGCATCACGAGAGATTTTTCACCGACATATTCGATTCGGCGATTCTCTATGAAGGGGAGCATGCGTTGCTGTGGCTTATCGAAGCGCTCAATGGGCAGCGGCCTCTCGCGTCCGTCCCTAACCTCATCTATCGCGACGAGTCGGGCCTCCACCGGAATCCGGAAATCTATACCGAGAAGACAACCGCGCTGCCGCTGCCGGATTTCGATGGGATGCCGCTGGATCGCTACTTCGTGCCGGAGCTGATCATTCCCTACCTGGCGACGCGCGGGTGCTATTGGGGCCGCTGTACGTTCTGCGACCATGGCCAGGGCTACTTCGATCAGTACCGGGGCATGCCGGCCCAGCTGGTGATCGACCAGATCAAGACACTGCGCGACAAGTACCAGTGCCGGCACTTCTTGTTCAGCGACGAGTCCTATCCGCCGGCACTGTTCAAGAAGGTTTCGCAGCTACTGGTCGACCAACACGTCGAGATCAAATGGACGACGCTCATCAGGTTTGAAGAGACGCTGCAAGATCAGGCGACGTGGGATCTTGCGGCCAAAGCGGGCTGCTGCACGCTCTATTATGGCATGGAATCGGCGAATGAGCGGGTCTTGAATCTCATGGACAAGCATGCCAAGAAGGGCGTGATCCAGCGTAACCTCGATATGGCGGCGAAGGCCGGCATTTGGAACCACGTGATGGCGTTTTACGGTTTCCCGGGCGAGACGTTCGAGGAAGCGATGGAAACGCGCCAGTTTGTCGTCGAGAATCAGCCGGTGATTCATTCACTGGAGCTGTTCTATTTCGTGGCCTACCGGCACACTCCGATGGTGCGCCGTCCGGAACAATTCGGCATTACGATTCACAAGCAGGAAGAGTATGATCTGCCGCTGGACTATTACTATACGTTGAATGACCCGAGCACGCTGTCTTGCCTCGAGGCGATGCAACTCTGCGAGGAATTCTACAAGCATGATTTTCATCCCTGGGCCGTGCGTGTGAACTCGCGCGAGCATGTCTTCCTCTATATCTCGAAGTTCGGCACGAACCAGCTGCCACAAATCTATGCGCAGCAGACGCAACCGGTTGGATCGCCCGAAGGAGTCTCGGGCTTGATCACCTGGCCGGTTGCGCATTCGCAAGACGATGAAGGGATGTCGCGCGTCACGAGCCATGATGTGGGGTAAAAAAGGTTGAGGATAAGGTTAAGGTTGAGCGGGGAATCAGACTACGCTGAGCCTCAACCTCAATCTTAATTTTCCGACTCCGGCACCAGCACAGCCGACAGCAGTGCATAGGCGGCTTCAATCGTTCGAGTCATCTCTTCGGCTTTCCGAAACTGTTGCATGTATTGCTTCGGACTGTTGGTGAGGCCGGCATAGCGTGCCGGGTTCCAGTTGTAAAGCTGGACGCGCTTCGCTCGTTCCAGATCTTCTGTCGTGGTGGGAAGTTTGAGACCTAGAATGTCCAATGCGTGAGCGATGTCTTGCTCGGTGACGTGGTGCATAGGCCGAGTCTGCCAAAGAGTGCGAAACCTGTCAAATGATGGCTGCTGCGTTCTGACGGCACGATCCGCGTTTCACGTGTTATCCGGAAGCGTTTGGGAGTGACTATGGCTGAGGAACGGTCCCTAAAATTCTATCAGGCTGACGTCTTTACCGCTCAACCCTACGGAGTCAACCCAGTCGCGGTATTTCCTGACGCAGATGGAATGACCGATGATGAGCTACAACAGATCGCTCGGGAGATGAATCTATCGGAGACCGTATTCGTGTTTCCACCGGCTGATCCCGCTGCCGCCGCCCGTTTGCGGATCTTCACACCAACTCAGGAAATTCCCTTTGCCGGCCATCCGGTACTGGGCACGTTTTTCGTGTTGGCCCAGCTCGGGAGGATTCTATCCGGGAACCGGTGACGCATGTCACGCAGGAATGCAATATCGGCTTGTTTTCAGTCGAATTGCATGCCGAACAGGGCCGTGTGGCGCGAGTCGTCATGTCTCAACCCAAACCGGAATTTCTCGATCCCATCGACGCCGTCGACGATGTGTATTTGATCGGTGGAGCCCTCGGATTGCCGAAGCATGTGATCGCCGACACCAAATGGCCACTTCAAGTTGTATCAACCGGCTTGCCGGT
The DNA here is from genome assembly GCA_964587955.1 of uncultured Nitrospira sp. Taxonomy (GTDB): domain Bacteria; phylum Nitrospirota; class Nitrospiria; order Nitrospirales; family Nitrospiraceae; genus Nitrospira_D. The sequence goes on along the minus strand of CAZPNQ010000012.1, from coordinate 5,104 downwards.
GTTGATCGTCCCGGTGAGAACGTTGACGGCCGTTCGGTCGATCAATCCCGATGCGTCGGCCATCATCAACGTGTGCGAACGATTCGGGGCCAACGGCATCATGGTCTTCACGACGGTGACGGTTGAGTCGTTCGCATCCGTCCATGCCAGAATGTTTGCCCCCAAAATTGGAATCTTGGAAGATCCTGCAACGGGAAGCGCCGGCGGCGCGCTTGGTGCGTACCTGGTTCAGAACGGCGTGGTAGAAGTCGGTCCGACGACGGACATCCTCGTTGAACAGGGCTACGAAATCGAGCGACCGTCACGGATTCTGGTGCAGGTCGAGTCGGACGACGATGTAATCCAAGGTGTGAAAGTCGGTGGACATTGTGTGATGGTTGTGGAAGGGGTGTTGAGGTTTTGAAATTCTTAGGCCTGTCAGCGAGGTGCTCAACCGTCCTCGCACCCCGCCCGGCGTAGGGACCCCGCTGCGGGCGGTTGAGCACCCACCTCGCTGCCACCCAGAATTTCGAATTGTGATGGAGAGGGGTAGGAGGAAGAGGAGAAGAGGAAAAGATGAAGGCGGTGTTGTTTCGGGAACACGGTGGAGCGGACAAGCTCTCCTACGAGGAGATGCCGATGCCGCAAGTCGGGCCGCACGAGGTGTTGATCCGGGTCAAGGCTTGCGCGCTGAACCATCTCGACATTTGGGTCAGACAGGGGAGTCCTGCCTATACGGTTCCCTTACCCCACGTGGGAGGCTCGGACATTTCCGGAATCGTCGAACAATTGGGCGCCCAAGTCGAAGGTATCGCGGTCGGAACACGAGTCTTCGTATCGCCTGGCATCAGTTGCTGGAATTGCGAGTTCTGCTTATCCGGTCGGGACAATATGTGCCGGACGTACCACCTGTTGGGAGCGAAAACGCATGGCGGCTATGCCGAGTATGTGAAAGTTCCGTTTCGAAATGTGCTCCCGATACCCGAAAATATATCTTTTGAACAGGCCGCGGCGTTTCCGCTGGTTTCTATCACGGCCTCACATATGCTGTTTGCCCTGGCCGGACTTCAGCAGGGGGAAACTGTGCTCGTGATGGGAGCGGGAAGCGGCGTCGGAATGATGGCTGTTCAGTTGGCCAAGCTGGCCGGTGCACGTGTCATCACCACCGTTGGGTCAGATGACAAGATTCCCAAAGCCGTCGTCTTGGGAGCCGATGCGGTCATCGATCATTCCAAAGAACACGTTTCTGAGCGAGTCAAATTGCTGACGGACGGGCGCGGCGTCGATGTCGTCATCGAACACATCGGACCGGAGGTCTGGAACACATGTGTCGAATCCCTGGCTAAAGGCGGCCGTTTGATTACGTGCGGCGCGACGACCGGCGGAGAGGTGGCGCTCAACTTGCGCTCTATGTTTTCCCGCCAGCTGACGATCAAAGGATCCTATATGGGAACACGGGCGGAGCTGGTGAAGGCCGCCGAATTGATCGGCCAGAAGCGGTTGATTGCCGTGATTGACCGAACATTTCCACTACGAAAAGCCGGCGCAGCCCAGGAGTTGATGGCCAGTCGGAGATTTTTTGGGAAGATCGTGCTGGTTTGCTGAACACTCTCCCTCTCTCACATCCCGCCTTGTGAGGCAGTGCTGTCCACATTTGTAGGAACTTCGGTCTCGTGGGATTTGTCTGACCATCGCTTGGTGCGTGACAATCCAATAAAGGCATCAATCTCTACGGTCCACCTGTTTTGTGCCTTCTACCTTTCTATGCTAGTCTAAATTAAACAGATCGAGCGTGACCGTAGTTCTTTGAAATAGCCCGTCGCAACCAAAGGAGGAAGCCATGTCCACCGTTGCGCAGATTATGACGAAACGTCCAAAAATCATCGGCCCCAAAACCTCCATCGCCAGTGCGGCCAAAACGATGCGCCAGGCGCGTGTCGGGTCGTTGTTGATCAAGAACGGCAAGCAATTGGTAGGAATCGTGACGGATACCGATATCGTGCGCCGGGCTGTGGCGACCGGGAAACCGCTCGGCAAACTCGCAATCGAAAAAATTATGACGACACCGATTTGCACCATAGAGGGGAATCAGTCGGTCGATGACGCCCAAGACATGATGGCTGAATTAGGCGTCCGCCATCTCGGCGTCACCAAGAACGGCGAGATTACCGGCGTGATTTCCGTCCGGGATGTCCTGTCGTTTTACAAGCGGTATGCCCAGTCGAAGATTTCGAACGATATGAGTTATTCTGAACCGAAGATCATGCAGGACTGATGCAGGTGAAAAGTACGAGGTGAAAGGTAAGGTGTCTCACCTTCCACCTCTCACACGTCACGCTTATTTTGTCAGTTCCCTGACGAGGTGGCTCAGCTCGGGCAGGATGAGCTTTTCCATCGCAAGGCGGACGGCGTTCTCCGAGCCGGGGATGGAGAACAGGGCGCGACCGTTGATAATGCCGGCGGTCGCTCGGCTCATGATCGCCGGAGAACCGATTTCTTGATAGGTCAATAAACGAAAAATCTCGCCGAACCCATCGAGTCGCTTTTCCAACATGGCATCCACCGCTTCGAACGTTGAATCTCGCCGGGAAATGCCGGTGCCGCCATTGACGATAATGGCCTGTACGGCTTCGTTGGACGTGCCTCGAGCGATCCACAGCTGAATCTGTGCCGGCTCGTCTTTCACCAGAGAATACCCGACAACCGTATGGCCGCGTGCTTCCAAAAGACTACGAATCAGCTGGCCGCTCGTGTCGGTGTCGGGTGTACGGGTATCGCTACAAGTAATGACCATGCACCCGATGGATTGGGGGGCTTGCTGTTTGTGTTCGTGAGCAGTTGGGCTATTCATGGTCAAGTAGGCTTAGGCTGAGGTTAGGTTGAGATGCACTGGGTCATGAATCACTCAACCTCGACCTTAGCCTCGACCTCTCCTATTTCCACACGGAGTCCGGATTCAGCTTCGCGGCCGGCGTTCCTTTTGCGACATGTTCATCGAGGATGGTGGCGACGTCCGCCTCGGTGACTTTCGAATACCAGGTATTGTCGGGATAGACGACAACGGTCGGACCCTGTTCGCAGGGACCGAGGCACCCTGTCGCACTCACCAATACCTGCCCAGGAGGGACGGACCGCTGCATCAATCCCATATTGAACGCCATCAGCAGCTGTGCGGCGCCGGCCGACCCGCAAGACGGTTTCGGATGGCCAGGAGGACGTGAATTGGTGCAGACAAGAATATGATACTTCGGTTTTGGCATGATCTCCTCAATAAAAATGGAACATGTGACACGGTTCGCTTATCGCGGCCTATACGACTCCCACTCCTGGATCACTTCCTCGGGAAACTTCCATTGTTTGAGCCCTTTCAGCACCCAGTCCAGGTAGTGGTCTTTGGGCTTGAACTTCCCGATCGGGGTCGCTGCGTAGGTGGTGACGAGTTCTTTCTCTCCGTTCGTGGTCGAGACGGTGATTTGCAGATGGCGGTACGCTCCCTGCGGCACATCTTGCTCAAACTGATCCATGACCTTCACGTCCTCGTCCATGAGTTCAAACACCCCGCCCCAGGTTTTTTCACCTTGTGAAGGCACAATGCTGGCAAGCCCGCATCGCCATTGTGACGACCATCGGCAAAATTTGACAGTATGGTCCGACAAGGTCGCGAGGTAAAGGAATCTGTGTTCCGGGGCCCGCCGTTTGAGCTGAGATGGATTGAGAAGGTCACCGTACAAAAAGAACTTCATGCACCGTACTCATTCTGTGCCTGATCGCCTTGACGCCTGTTCGTACTTGTAACACACCGGCTTTTCACCAAACAAGCGGCCCTCGTGACGACCGGTTCTCGAAGCTGCATTGACTTGGTGTCCCGGCCTTCCTAAGATGCCGGCGGATCACATTGTCCCACTATTGGATCAACACTGAGACGACTCACACCATGACTGACAGTGGTATCTTTTCTCGATCGCTCGGCACTCACCTTATTCGTTACGCAGTCGTCACGATTCTGTTGCTGGGTGCACTCTACTATGCATGGACCACGTTGCCGCCGACAACTCTCGCGAGAGACACACGAGAAGATGAGGCGTTGGCCTTGGTGCAAAGCCATCCGGCGATCGGGCACCCGACGATTTTGCAAGCCATGAATGAGCATGTCCGTATGATGAAAGATCGCGGGCAGGGGGTTCGGCTCGGCGAATGGCGTGTGAAGCACGTCGAGGGAGACATCTACGAGATTCGTGTGCAGCTTCGCGATCAAGGCATGCGCGGTCAGTGGTTTGAGCGAGAATTCATCTGGCACGCCCATCTCGAACGCAAGAAGGTCAATGCAGCTTCTCTGCCGGCGGATGGAGTGACGCCTAAGGCTTCCGATACAGAGCAAGAAGCTGCTCCTTCACAAAGGTAACCGACCCGCAGCAACACGGTCGATGCTCGGCCGCATCTGTTTTTCGCAAATCACAAGGGGAGTTCGAGTAACTACAGAGGATGTTGAGAAAGTCATCCCGGCCAGACCGCAGCTTGGCTTCGCAGCATTCTCAAGCCGGCCCTCGGAGCGCCGGTGGAATGACGATCTGAACTTCATCACCTTGGATCCGAACCTCGCAGCAAGCGACCTGGAAGTTCGGATTCCCGACTCGTTCTCCTGAGATGACGCTGAATTTCCACCCGTGCCAGGGACATTCGACAACGGCTCCGCAGAGTTTGCCTTCTCCGAGCGGCCCCCCCGCGTGCGGACAGGTGTTATCGATCGCATAGAACGCTCCGTCTACGTTGAAAACCGCAATCCATACCCCATCCACTTCCACGGTCCTTCCCGTGCCGGGAGGAAGTTCATGTGTGAAGGCCACTCGCACGAAATCATTCGTCATACTCATCTCTCCCTCGGTCCATGTATGCGGCATCAGAAAGACGCTTGCTTGATTTCACCGCCACATTATGGCATAGAACTATCAGCGTGTGGTCCTACCCCGCGGAAACACTCCTTGGCCGCTATGGAGGCCCGATTGGGGATGAGGTTCCTGCATGGAAATGACCCTCCTGCTCAACTCGACCTATGAACCCCTGCGGGTCGTGCATTGGCAAAAAGCGATCGCCCTCCTCTGGCAAGGGAAAGTCGAAGTCTTGGAAG
>CAZPNQ010000011.1:0-53420 GCA_964587955.1 uncultured Nitrospira sp. | reverse complement strand
GGCTCTAACCAGACTCCGATCCAGATACTCCCAGGGGCGGCGGCCGGCTAACGGTTGCCGCCCCTGGCGCGATTAAGACGGTAGCCTTTCAGTTTTGCAGCAGAATCAATTCTTGAACTACCATTAGGTAGGCCAGGACGGCAGCATTCCGAGAAGCGTACTCTCTGGCCAAAACCCTCATCCGCTTTCCCTATCCACGGCATACGTGCGTATTTCAAAAGGGGCTAGAGCCGATCTATCCGGCAATATCGGTCTTTTGGCTCACTATCGCTGAATCTTCTGCGCACTTGACGATATAAACAGCGTCCAGTAGAGTTTTAAATTATCGTGCTTTTACTAGTCTACTATTGCGGAGCACCCCCGGCGTGATATCACATCAGCAGCAAACCGTCCCTTTTGCTGCGCAGGCCATTCCATTTCAGGAATTTCTCGATTCCGGTAAACTCCCAGATGGCTATCTGAATAGTGAATATGTCGCTCAGCAATTCGTCGAACGCCTGGTGCACTATATATTGAGCGTTCCCGCCGGCAGTTATTCCATGGCTCAGCTGAGCCAACTCCTAGAGCAGCTTGACCCACGCGCACAAGTCTTCTTCTTCAAACGCTTGAAGGAAACGAGCCCGGACTGTTTGAAAGATTTCGCGTCTCTCTACTACGGATTCATGAACGAGTTCCATTCCCTGCTGTTCACATAAGAGTGACAACGAAAAATACTCCTTGTCGGCACTCCAATCTCATGTATAATTGCCATTCATCCAAAGGAGAAGGAGTAATATGAATCCATCGTTACAAAGAGCCGTCACCAGTTTCTACAATTTGATTTATGAAGCACAAACATTCGCCACTGCGATGGCTCGGATCGATACCGCTGAGCAGGAGCATTATGCCGGGCGCATTGAAGGTCTCAACTGGGTTCTCGATCGCTGTCAGGAGCTAGAGGACATGGACACCAATCTGACGCCGTCCTCACTCCAGCGTATCTTGGGGGAAGTCAAATCCGATTTGGAACATGAACTTTCCGTACAGCGACGAGAGAAAGGACGCCGGGCCGACGGACGGGAGGAAGCCCTCAATTTCGTTGCCGATTACCTCTCCAGCCTCATTACAGCAACTGAGATCGAGTCCGCCAAGACGACCGTCTAACACGCTATTCAGAATGGGGTACCCTGCCTCTCTACGCCCTGCAGAGGCACGGCCCCGACATTTTCATCTAACACCTGGAAACGATGACACGTCTAACCACGGATCGTAGCTGTCTGGGGGATGATGAGCGTGTTCGCTGATGTCATAACAATAGGGCAGGTAGCTTTCAGTCTCCAACCGAATGAAATTGGTTAACCCTTGACCCCGACGTCGCATTCTCACTAAGATAAAATCATGTTTCCGCCGCCACGCAGACCAGGCTCCCAATGGATCCCCGCGGTTCAGCGGACACCCAGAAGCCGGCCGCGCCCCTCTGGAGAAGCGACACAAGGGCAATTCGGTTCACTCAATGCCTCCCTGCTGTTCTGTCCTCGATGCCGCGCCGCCACTCCGACGAGAGAACGCCTCCTGCTCGTTCTACCCACCGGAAATCTTTACGAGTATCGCTGCGTCCATTGTGGAACCTCGACGGGATCGAAGACTGAAAATCCCGCCAAAACCGTTCAGATTGTCGCTCCTTAATCATCAAATAACGATCCAACAGTTGTTGAACTCCCGCTTAGACGCTCATCTCGTCTCTCAATCTCTAAGACATTATGAGAGGAGGGGAAAGGAGGGAAACTCTACGAGAGCGCTTCCTTGGTTTGCAGCCGATACGAAGGCAGAAAAGCAGGCGATTGGGGACCGGCCTGTTCAATGAATTTGTTCGAGCGGAATGCCTTCCTCGATAAGCATCACCGGTATGTTGTCACGGACGGGGTAAAGAATCTTCCGATCGGCACGAATCAAACCGGCGTCGAGCTCGGCGGACACGGGCCGTTTTCCCAAGTTTGTCACTTCTCCCCGTAGTACAGCGGCATTCAGTTTTTGAATGAGAGACTCCTCGGCCAGACTCACCGTTTGCTTGGTTTCTGGGCAGCAAAGGATCGCCAAAAGTTCTTTATCAATGCTCATATCCGTCGACCTCCTGCTATGTCACAGCGTGTAGGATAATTGATAGCGACGTTCGAGCGCAAGCTAGTATAAGAAGCTCCTTATGCTCCATCATTTCTGATACACTCGAAATGCCATTTGAGAAGGTAAGCAGCTATGATCAAAGCATTCTGGAAGACTTGCATAGCGGGCCTCATTGTCTTGGTTCCCGCCTGGGCGACTTTCTTGATCCTCTCAACTCTGTTCACCACACTTGATGGGGTAGTCGGCCGATACATGTCGGATCCCATCCCTGGTCTCGGTCTGTTACTATTAGCGATGCTGCTCATTGTCGCCGGCCTCATCGGCGATCATGTCATTGGGCAAGGTTTGTTGGTAAGACTGGAACAACGCATCGAACGGATTCCGCTCGTACAGAGTATCTATCTCACATTGAAAGGGATGACTGATATTCTCAACTTTCGCTCTCGCTTTGGCCGCAGTAAAGTGGTGGCTTTTCCCTTTCCTCGGGATGGATGCTGGGCATTGGGTTTTGTGATGGGGATGGCGCCACCATCCCTTCAGGTCGATCCATCCCGTACCCTCTTCATGGTTTTCGTGCCAACCGCAATTCACCCCTTTACCGGATTTCTCGCCTTCATCCCGGAACATGCGTTGCGCCCGATCAATCTTGCTGTCGAAGACGCGATGAAAATGGAATTTTCAGCGGGGTTTTATAAACCTCAAAACGGATGGCTCTCCGCCTCATCGCTCCCCTCTTGATCCATATGATCGAGCATATCAATATCAGGCAGGCCCATCACGACGATGTGGACACCATGGTTCTGTTCAATGCCGCCATGGCACTCGAAACAGAGAGTCGCCAGCTCGATCATGCGACATTGCGCAAGGGAATTCTTGCATTTTTAGGAAGTCCCGGATATGGATTCTATATCGTTGCCGAGCTTCCAGAAGAAAATAGCTATAAGCCGGTCGGACAACTGATGATCACGTATGAGTGGAGCGATTGGCGGAATGGGGTCTTTTGGTGGATCCAGAGCCTCTATGTCGTACCGGATCGGCGTGGTCTGGGGGTCTTTCGCGCCATGCACGATCATATCCGCACCAAAGCCAAGACCGATCCGCGAGTCTGCGGGATCAGATTGTACGTAGAGCGAAACAATCACAGGGCTCAAGCTGTGTACCAGCGCGTGGGACTTACACCCTCGAGGTATACCGTCTACGAGCAAGATTTTGTTTTCGTTCCATCAATAAATGCACCGTGAAGTACTAAAGGAGAACAGATGAAATTCCTCTTCATAGGAATGCTGACGCTGAATTTCTTGATTGCCACCGGATGTGCCTTTATCCGAGGAAACTATGGAGAAGAGTTAGGCAAAGGCGACATCGAAACCATTCAGAAAGGCATTAGCACAAGAGCGGACGTTTCCGCCGTGCTGGGCGCCCCGGACCGTATCATCGAAGCAAATGGCCGAGAAATCTTTCATTACTTTCACTTCGATGTGAAATCGGGATCGGTGCTCATCTTCTCGCGCACCAACATCAAAAGTGATGACACCTTTGTCATCTTCAACGGATCGGGAGTCGTTGAAGAAGTTGTATCTGGGAAACGAAAAGGTCCCCTCGAGTTTCAGTTCTGGCCGTTCGACTGGCCCTTCCACTAAACTTCTTCTATCGCTTCATGCTGCTGCACAAGCTACTTATTTATCTGATCCTAGCGCTCACGCTCACGTCAATGAACGGGTGCTCAGAAGGTCCCGTGACCTGGCGGCGATTGACGCTGAATCAAACCATTTCAAGCGATGATGTGACCTTTATAGTACCCGGCAAGACCGATTTCTCGATGGTCATCGAGAGACTGGGTGCCCCAAACGAGATATCTGCCTCTCAAGATGGAATGGTGACCCGTTACTACTTTACGGATGGCAAGTATTTCAAAGCGAATTACGGCTGGGGATTTCGTTTTATCATCCCCTTCTTTTCGCCGGACATGGATTTAGGAGGAGGCGGAATTGGGAGGGATGTCTTCCAAGTAACATATGACAACCGGTGGCTCGTTCGTGATCATGCATTTGCCCTGCACTCGAACTCGTCGAAGTTCTTAGCGTGGCCATTCAAAGACTGAGCCATCCTGCGTGCCAATTCTCGGGCGCATCTCAGTGAATTGCCGGTTTCAACGAGCCTCGTTATAATAGTTGCCCATGGAAGCGGATTCGTCCGATCCTCATGCACAGCTTGAAGCCAACGTCGTTTCCCCTTCCTATATTCCAGCCGATAAGGATATCGAGTTTCTTCAACGAGACGAGCTTCGTTCCGTCCGAATCGGGCTTGAGCTGCTGAAGCCTGAACTGATTCAACGAGAAGAAGGAATCAGGTCCACCATCGTCGTTTTCGGAAGCGCCAGACTTCAGGAATCCAGCGCTCTCAAGAAGGCGCTTCGTCTGGCGGAAGAGCAGGCAGCTGAAGTACCGAACGATCGCATCCGCGAGCAACGCGTCGCAATCATCAAACGGCAACTTGAGCTCTCAACGTATTACGATGTAGCGCGAGAATTCAGCCGACTGGTGTCGTCTACGTGCCAAATCGAGGGCAAGTGCGATTACGTCATCGTAACCGGAGGAGGCCCCGGTATTATGGAGGCGGCCAACCGAGGAGCGGCGGACGCGAACGCCAAGTCAATCGGACTCAACATTACTCTGCCGCACGAACAGCACCCGAACCCCTACATTACGCCGAAGCTCAGTTTTCAATTCCGTTATTTCGCCGTCAGAAAAATGCACTTCCTCATTCGAGCAAAGGCACTTGTCGCTTTTCCCGGGGGATTCGGTACGCTGGATGAATTGTTCGAAACGCTCACTCTGCTCCAAACCGGCAAAACCAGGAGCGTGGTCGTTGTGCTGGTCGGCCGAGAATTTTGGGAACGCCTGATCGATTGGCAACTGCTCGTTGAGTGCGGCCTGATCACGCAGACAGACCTCAACCTGTTTCACTACGCCGAGACGGCTCAAGAAGTCTGGGATCTGATCGCGCGTCAAAATGGAGCGACCACCGCATGAAACTCTCCTTCTATGGGGCCGCTCGTTCAGTCACGGGGAGCCGGCACATGCTGGAGGTGCCGGGCTTCCGGCTGCTGTTCGATTGCGGGATGTTTCAAGGGCGACGAGAAGAAGCGGTCCTGCGAAACCGCGACTTGGGGTTTGATCCAAAATCCCTTGGTGCCGTCTTGCTCTCCCACGCCCATATCGACCATTCCGGTGCTCTCCCTGTTTTGCCGCGGCAGGGCTTTTCCGGGAAAGTTTACCTCACCCAAGCATCGGCCGATCTCGCAGGGATCATGCTCGAAGATTCAGCCCGCGTACAGGAAAACGACTGCCGGTACGTCAATAAACAGGAGCGCAGACGGGGAGAAATCTGTATTCGCCCGTTGTACGACACCGACGACGTGCGGAAGATTGTCAGACGATTTGAAGGAAAACGATATCATGACCAACTCAAGATCGCGCCTCGGATTACCGCATCGTTTCATGACGCAGGCCATATCTTAGGCTCAGCCGCCATCCGCGTGAAATATACGGCCCGCGGCAATACCACGACGGTCCTCTTCAGCGGTGACCTCGGCCGATCTCATATGCCGATCCTGCGCGATCCTGAACCGCCGCCTGCCTGTGACGTGTTGATTCTGGAATCCACCTACGGTGACCGTGTGCACGAACAAGTCGGTGCGGAGACGAAGAAGAAGGCACAAGCTCTGCTGGAGCATGCGCGAGCACACAAGAGCAAGATCATTGTTCCGGCATTTGCAGTCGGGCGGACACAGGAATTGGTCATGCGGATCAAGGAGCTGGTCGGTGAAGGTCGCGTGGACCCCGTTCCGATTTACATCGACTCACCGCTGGCCTCCAAGGCCACAGAAGTGTTCAAGCGCCATCCTGAATATTATGACGAGGAGACACGGAAGACCTTTTCGGCCGACGGCGATATATTCGCATCGCGTTATATTCACTTCGTATCCTCGTCGGAAGACAGCAAGCGTCTCAATGCCATGCGAGGGCCATGCGTCATCATTTCGTCTTCGGGAATGTGCGAGGGTGGGCGCGTTGTTCACCATCTTAAACACGCGATTCAAGATGAGGCGAACATCATCGTGTTCGTCGGCTTTCAAGCGGAACACACGCTGGGCCGCAAGCTCGTCGAAGGCTGGGACGTCGTGCCGATTTTAGGCGTGCCGACACCGAGACGGGCTCAGATCGTCACGTTCAACGGCCTCTCAGCCCATGCCGATCGGAACGATTTATTGGCCTATGTCCGAGCCATCAGCCCGTCGCCCAGCACCATCTTCATCGTGCATGGCGAAGAGAAACAAGCACACTCCCTCGGCGCGGCGATCCAAGCAGAACATCCAAAGATCGATGTGCGGATTCCCCACCATGGCAGCACGCATGAAATATAGGTCGTTGCATTGCGAAAGAGCCGCCGGCCAACGACCGGGTCGGCTGATGATCCTGTCGTGTGTGATCGCGCTGATGTCGGGCTGCCTCTCTACGGCCGAGGCAGAACTGAAACAAGAACGTCACCGTCTGCGCGACTTGGGAATCGTGATCGGACAATACCCAGCCGGTCCGCTCAATGCGATTACCGATGTGGTCGGTATCAAAGTCGGACATACCACGCTGATCTCCGGCGAGGGGTCCTTGAAGCCTGGTCAGGGACCGATTCGGACGGGGGTAACCGTGATTATCCCGCGCGACGATGTCTGGCATAAGAAGGTGCCGGCCGGAACCTTCGTGCTGAACGGAACGGGTGAAATGACCGGACTCGCATGGGTCGCGGAATCCGGATTCTTAGAGTATCCGATTGCGCTGACCAATACATTGAACGTCCCACGGGTAGCCGACGGAGTCATGAGCTGGATGATCAGGCAGTATCCGGAGATCGGTATCTCCGACGATACGCTGACCCCGGTCGTGGCTGAATGCGACGATGGAAGGTTGAACGATATCCAGGGGCGCCACGTATCCGAGCAGAATGTCATGACCGCCCTCGACGCTGCGAGCAGTGGGCCGGTGACGGAAGGCACAGTCGGGGCGGGTACGGGAATGGTGTCTTACGGATTCAAGGGTGGAATCGGTACTGCCTCCCGAAAGCTGCCTGAGAAAGAAGGCGGCTATACGATCGGCGTGCTTGTCAACGCCAACCACGGACGAAGACCCGAATTGATCGTCGGAGGCGTGCCGGTAGGGAAGCTCTATGACTCAACGGTTCAGATGTCGGACGTACTCTCGCCGGGTCAGAGCGAAGGTTCGATTATCGCCGTCATCGCCACCGATGCGCCGCTCGATGGGCGGCAACTCACCAGATTAGCCAAGCGCGCCGCCCTTGGTCTGGCCCGCACCGGCTCCACGGCTCGGCACGGGAGCGGTGACTTCATACTGGCCTTTTCCACTGCCAACGTCATTCCGCACTATCCAAAAGATCCGACGTATAATTTAACGCATCTGGCGGACACGTATTTGAATCCGCTCTTTTCCGCTACGGTCGAGGCCACCGAAGAGGCCATCCTCAATGCCCTCACCATGGCCACCACCGTCACAGGCCGAGACAACCGTCGGGCTGATGCGATCGATCTGGATCATTTGAAGAAACTCGTGCTAGACGCCCGCCACTGAGCCACGTGACTTCAAGGCAATAAACACCACTGAAATGCTGAAGATTTCCACGCTGGTAAGCGTGAAAATCTCTCCCCTTCAAAGCGGTGACTGTCTGCTGATGTTTTCGCACGCAACATTCTGTCCTTTTTCCAAAGGCTGCCAGCATCTGTATCGAAACCGATTCATCATAGAATCATTTTAGATTCGGCGGCGGACTCGCATCCAAGGAAAGGGCGAGAGCCTTTCACAAAAATAGCTAAAAATATGAACAATATTCATACCGGTGAAATCTCCTAAGCCTAAACATTCGGTACAGCAATTGCTTCGCCATTTAGAAGAGACAATATGACATTTGGATATCGACGGTGAAGGATTCGTACGTCGATCACCAAGTGAGCAAACAAATCCAACGCAACGAGGAGGGGATGTATGCGCACCAAAAAAGTGAAGGGGCCAACTATTCTAGTCAAAAAGAAAAGTCGCTCTGTTATCCCAAAGGTGATTTATGCCAATGCTTCTCCCTTGTCAGTAGGTGGCGTGTCGTTATTTGAGGCAGGAAATCAAATCAGCGCTGAAACTGTGCCCAACTTCTGGTCGGAGCAAGAAGTCGTAGTCCGTGCGGCAAACCGACTGAGGGATGCGGGGTTCCAAGTGCTGCAGGCATCACCCATGACCATCAACATCGCCGGCTCACAAGCCACGTATGAACGTGCCTTCAATACCGAACTCATCGCCGAGGAACGGCCCGTCATTAAGCCTGGAGGAGTTCGTGACACAGCGACATTTATCGACTGCCCGGAAACGGACATGTCAGGTCTCATCGCGACGACAGGAAGCACCATGAGCGATCTGATTGAGGGCGTGGCCATTGAGGAACCGGTGTACCCGATGGCGACGTCGATGTTCGCACCGCACAAGGCGTATTGGCATCTCGACGTGCCGGCGGGGGTGTCGCTTGGCTGTAACGCAGACAAGGCGCATCGGTCGGGCATCACCGGTAAGGGAATCAGGGTCGCCATGGTAGACAGCGGATGGTTCAAGCATCCATTCTTCGTCAACCGTGGCTACAGGGCGGCACCCGTGGTACTTGGGCCTGGTGCGGCAAACCCTCTTGCGGATGAGAGCGGGCACGGCACTGGCGAATCAGCGAACATTTTCGCGTGTGCACCGGATATCGAGCTTCTGCCGGTAAAGATAAATTTCGTCAATTCACTGGGTGCGTTCAACGCGGCGGTGGGACTGAATCCCCATATTATTACCTGTAGCTGGGGTAGTGACACCGGTACCAGCACCGCGCTCAGCGCCGCGAATCTGGCGCTCTCGACAGCCATCGCGGCGGCGGTTGCAGCAGGGATCACCGTCATCTTCTCCGCTGGCAACGGCCATGTAGGCTTCCCCGGGCAGCATCCAGACGTCATCTCCGCTGGCGGTGTCTTCATGGATATCGATGAAAGTCTATCGGCATCGAACTACGCGAGTGGTTTCAACAGTGCCATCTTCCCAAACCGCCGTGTGCCGGACCTATCCGGCCTTGTGGGCATGAAGCCTGGTGCGAACTACATCATGCTCCCGGTCGAACCAGGAGATCAGATCGACGTACAGAAGGCAGGCGGCGTCTTCCCGAATGGAGACGAGACGGCGAACAACGACGGGTGGGCTGCGTTTAGCGGCACCTCCGCCGCGGCGCCACAGCTCGCCGGCGTGGCCGCGCTCATGAAGCAAGCCTGTAAGAAGCTCACGCCGCAGCAGATCAAAGCGATCATGATGAAAACCGCGCGAGATGTTACGGCTGGTAAGTGCAATGCCACGGCGCTGACGCCTGGGGGTGTCGCTTCCGTCGTCGGCCCGGATGCCTCAACCGGGAACGGACTCGTCGATGCACATAAAGCGGTCCTTTCCGCGAAGATCCAATGTCTCGGGCCAATCAAGCCCATCACCGTGCAACCCATCACGCCGGTTGGTCCCATAAGACCGGTGCAGCCAATCGTGCCGATACAGCCGATCAAACCTATACAGCCCATTACACCGATCCAACCGATTAAGCCTATCTCGCCCGTTGTGCTGCCTCCGCCAGCCACAGCAGCGAAAACCATCGAGGAATCTGCGCCAGAGGAAGGTCAAACGACCTTGTCGGAGGAAGATGTGGCTTCGTTGCAGGACTTGATCGCTACGTCTGATTTCGAGCTGGACAAGTAATTCGATGCCGACCGCCGCCCCTAGGGCGGCGTCGTGTAGCGATGATGGAGATTGAACAGAAAAGAATGAAGAAAGTCCTTCTTCTCAGTATGCCCTTCGGAGCGATGGAACGCCCGGCTCTCGGGCTGAGCTTGCTCAAGGCGCTGCTCGCGCGCGGCGGCATTGCGTGCGATGTGCGCTATCCATCGTTCATGTTCGTAGACTATCTCGGTGCGGAGACGTACCAATGGATTTCCTCCTCGCTGCCCTACATTGCCTTTGCCGGTGACTGGTGTTTTGCAGAGGCACTTTATGGTCCACGTCCCGCAGCGGACGAAGAATATATCGCCACAGTGCTACAAGAGACGTGGCGCCTTGGTGCGGACGACATTGCCAGAGTGCAAGCAGTGAGGACGTTGGCAGAGAAGTTACTCGATCATTGCATGGAAGGTATCCCCTGGAAGGACTACGCGGTCGTCGGCTTCACCTCGACGTTCGAGCAGAACCTTGCCTCACTCGCATTGGCGAAGCGCATCAAAGCGGAGCACCCGCATATCGCTATCGTATTCGGCGGGGCAAACTGGGAAGGCGAGATGGGCGAGGAACTGCACCGACAGTTCAGCTTTGTCGACTACGCGTGCCCTGGTGAAGCGGATGAAAGTTTCCCCGCCCTCGCTGCCTTGCTCTTGGCGGGTCCTATGCAGGGCGTAGCCCTGCCTCAGGGAGTTATCTATCGTGAAGGTGGGCGCACGCGGTTCACTGGGCGCCCGCGGCCGGTACGGGACATGGATGCGCTGCCCGTGCCGGATTTTTCAGATTACTTCCGCGACTGGTCTCAGAGCAGTGCCTCTCTTGCAACGATACCGACGGTGCTGGTCGAAACATCACGCGGTTGTTGGTGGGGTGACAAGTCGCACTGCACGTTTTGCGGGCTCAACGGAGCGACGATGGCTTACCGCAGCAAGAGCGGCGCTCGCGCGCTTGAAGAGATGCGGCAACTGTCGGACCAATGGCAGACGGATCGCATTGAGGTGGTCGATAATATTTTGGACATGAGCTATTTTTCGGACCTCCTGCCGGCGTTGGCGGCGGACGGGCGGCCATGGGACATTTTCTACGAGGTGAAGGCAAACCTGACGCGCGCGCAAGTCTCGGCGCTACGAACCGCCGGTGTGACGCGCATCCAGCCGGGCATTGAGAGTTTGAGCGATCACGTACTCAAGCTGATAGGGAAGGGGACTTGCGGCCTTCGCAACGTGCAACTGCTCAAGTGGTGCCGGGAGTATGAGATCGGCGTGGATTGGAATATTCTCTACGGCTTCCCCGGCGAGACGCGTGAAGATTATGAAGAGATGCTGACGATGCTCCCTGCCCTCGAGTTTCTCGACCCGCCGGTGGCCTGTGGACCGATTCGGATGGATCGCTTCAGCCCGTATTTTACGAAGTCGGCGGAGTTTGGACTGATGAACGTCCGACCAATGAAACCGTACACGTTTTTGTATCCATTCTCACACGAGAGCCTGATGCACATTGCATATCATTTCGATTTCGACTACCGTTCAGGCGAAGCATCCGCCAGGTACGCAGACGAGGTAATTCATTTCGTCGAGGTGTGGCGTCAAAAGGAAGAGCGAGGACTGCTGTGCTCGGTGCAACGGCCCGATGGTTCATTGTTGCTGCGCGACACCAGGCCGGGCGCGACGATGCGCGAGATCCATCTTTCCGGTAACGAGGCGTCCGCATACGAGTTTTGCGATGCGTTCCGTCCGTTCGTGGCAATCATGCGCCACCTGCGTGAAGAGTCGCTGGGCTTGGAAATCACAGTTGAGGGCGTGCGCGCCTTTCTCGACTCGCTCGTGGCAAACAGGCTCATGCTCACTGACGGGCGTAACTGGCTGAGCCTCGCCGTGCGCGTTCGCGAAGTACCGCACGCCAATCAGCCGGATTTCATACAAGCTAATTCGCGGCTCAAAATGTGGCGGGCGAACCCTGTGTGATAAAACCTGGTTTCAATACCTCATGGATCACAAAAGAATCGTCTCTGCCCAAGTTGTCCTTGTTGCTGCCAGCGGTGCAAAACCTGGATCACAAACGCGCATTACATCTGAGAACATTCGCGAATGGTTGCCGTCCGTCGAAACCATCATTCGGGTCTCCAGTGAGTTGCGCGGTAGGGGCTTCGACGTCGGCGAATGCGTCGGCAACAGCATTTCGATTACCGGCGCTGTACGGATCTTCGAGTTGTACTTTCATACAAAACTTCAAGAGACTGCCGGCGGTGTACAGTTCGAAGACGAGGGCTACGAACTCGCGGCAGAAAAAATCCCATCGGCGCTGCGGGCGCAAATTGCCGCAGTCACGTTCACACCACCACCCGACTTCGGGCCGGGCACCGCTTCGAGCTTTATGTGACTCTCCATGCACGGCACACATACTAAAACCGCCAGTCCGTGGATCTTGTCATGCGATATACGCAAATCCGCCCTGATGGAAAATGGAGGCTGTGCCATATTTGATTACTTTCCCGGTGCCGAGGCGTGCAGGCGACTCCTGGTGGAATCGCGTCTTTGCCTCCACGGCGCTGTCGCTAGCGCTATTGCTACCACCCATGACGACGAAGTGCGAGGCGGAAATCCTGCGCGCCGTTTCATCAGCACGGGCGGCGGCCGTGAGCAGGCTGCATTTTATCGTCACCCTGAGACAGCTCAATTCCTCGCGGAAATTTGCAACACGCCTGTGCGTCCGACTGGCGAAAGTGGGACCTACACTTACTACGCTCGCCCCGGTGACCATCTCGCACTTCATCGCGATATCAAAACGTGCGATATCTCTGTTGTTACCTGCCTCCTCGATCGCCATCGTGATGGCGGCATCGGCGGCCTCACTCGCTTTTACCCCGATCGGCAGCATGAGCCGCTCTCCCGTATTCGCGCCACGCCCGGCACAGGTGCCGTGAGTGTTCGTCTTCCCGTCGGAAACACGATGGTGATGTTCGGTGGCCTCGTCCCACATCTCATCGAACCGATCGCGCTCGGCGAACTTCGCATTGTCTCAATCCTCTGCTTTCGAATCCAAACTCAGCATTCGCACGCGGCGGGTGTACGATGAACGCCTGACCACACGCACCTGACGGATACCCCTCTCAATCTTCTCATTACTCCTCCCTAGAATTGACGGAGAAAGCCAATTTGAATGCTCTAACGGCGGCTATATCCTGGTAGAACGAAACGATAAGTGGTGATGCGAACGATCTTCATCGCCCAAGATGCTTCCCCTCCGGCTTAGGACGAAATGACCGCGAGATTTCTGAGTCCGAGCTCCAAGATGAGCGAAGCTTGCAAATGTGCCGATTCCCTCGTTATCCTGCGAGGCGTCAACCAGGAGGGATGGTATGAGCCAATACCAGATCGGGGGCGGGTTGCAACTGCTGACGGCGGTGCAGAAGACTGAGGCCTTCGGTGAATTCCTGAAAACTAGAATGCTCCATGCTCTGGAAGCAGAGGATCCGACGGAACTCCACTATCTCCTTGCGCAGGTGGACGACTACCATTCCTATCTGTGGCGGTATTATAAGAAGTTAGCGCAGACCAGAGCCCAGCGGATGGATCCAGGGGTCTGATTCTCAGCGCGCCCCGAGCTCACCGGACCATGCGTAGCCGGATTCATCCGCCGTTCCTCATCACGAGGCACGATGTTGCAATTTGCAGTGGCCCTTTCGAAAGCGGTAGAAACGGAATCAGCGGCTCGAGCTGCTGCCGAAGACATTCGGGCACAGCTGAATGCCGCCCCGATCGACCTCGTCTGTGTCTTCTTTTCCAGTCATCATGCGGCCGGGGCCGACATCTTGGCACATGCGCTGACAGACACGCTTCATCCGAGACTTCTGCTGGGATGCAGTGGAGAGGGCGTGATTGCCGGAGCAGAGGAATTGGAGACCACCCCGGCCATCGCCGTCTGGGCGGCCGTCCTTCCCAACGTCAATCTTCACCCGTTGCGATCGTCCTTTTCTCCGACCCACGATCAATTTCACCTCGCAGGGTGGCCTGAGCCGGGAGTCGAAGACGCCTCGTTTCTCCTATTTGCCGATCCGTTCACCACGCCGGTCCAAGATATCTTGAAGCTCTTGGAGGAACGGTATCCCGGAGCTAAGGCTATGGGGGGACTAGCAGGCGGTGGGCAGGAGGCCGGCATGAATCGGTTGGTGCTCAACGATCAAGTCCTCGATGGCGGGTTAGTGGGGGTGCGTCTTTCGGGAGCGATAGATATTCGGCCGGTCATTTCGCAGGGTTGTCGATTGATCGGTGATCGATTCGTCGTGACGAAAGCCGAACGCAATTTGATTCATGAGCTTGGTGGCACACCGGCTTTGGAGCGGTTGCAAGCTGTCTTTGAAGCACTGACCGAGGAAGACCGACAACGCGCAAATCGGGCGCTCCATCTTGGGATCGTCATCGACGAACATCGGAACCGGTTCGAACGCGGAGACTTTCTCATTCGGAATCTGTTGGGGGCCGACCGCACCACGGGCGCCGTCGCGATCGGCGATGTGGTGCAAGAAGGCCAAACGGTGCAGTTCCATCTGCGCGACGGAGAATCAGCGACGGAAGATTTGAACTCTCTGTTGGCGGCCGACCGAGTCGGTCATCGGAAACCTCCACTCGGCGCGCTCGTGTTCAGCTGTTGCGGACGCGGACGAGGGCTATTTGGACGGCCCAACCATGATGCGGCTGCAACCACGGAATGCCTGGGGCCGATTCCCCTCGCGGGGTTCTTTGCACAAGGCGAGATCGGACCCATCGGAAATCGGAATTTTCTGCACGGATACACGGCCAGTTTGGCGCTCTTCGCCGAAAGAGATTCTTAGCCGAACTCCAGCCCGCATTATTCATGAACACTTCTGCTGCAATCGCGGATTCGCTACTGCGACAAAAGTCAAAGGCCAAATACCTCTCCGCCGCGAGTCGATCGAACGCGGCGGTACGAGCTAGCTTGGTTTGGCGGGCAGGCTCGCCCTTCGCAACCTCGACATACTGTTTCAAGTATGCCTCGGTTTCTCGGGGCTCCGCATGCTAAGACACTGCCCGCTCACCACTCGCGGGCGTCCACAAGCGTAGCGCTCATTATTCTTCGCGCCGTGGACCTCGTACGCGACTGCGCGATTTCGCCACGAACCGTCATGAATAATGCGGGCTAGTTGACCGAGCCGTCTCTCCCATGCCATACAGTGAGAAAGGAGGAAAGTTATGACACCTCTGCGTCGTGCCTCTGTCTGTCTAATCGTAGTGGTTACACTGATACTAGGATCGAGAAATGCCATGGCCGGGAACGAGAAGGAGATGAACATGCAAGAAGTCAGCACACCGTCTGGGCTCAAATATGTCGATCAGGTCGTTGGAACGGGAGATGTGGCCGTTGCCGGAAAAACAGTGAGCGTTCACTACACCGGCTTGCTGGAGAATGGGAAAAAGTTCGACAGCTCCGTCGATCGTGGACAGCCATTTTCGTTTCCCCTCGGGGCCGGACGTGTCATTAAGGGTTGGGACGAAGGGGTGCAGGGGATGAAGGTCGGAGGCAAGCGCAAACTCACCATCCCGTCCGACTTGGGGTATGGATCCCGCGGCGCCGGAGGAGTGATCCCACCGAACGCGACATTGATTTTCGACGTCGAATTACTCGGAGTGCGGTAATACCACCGTGCAACATACTCCGCTCATCGCTCAACATCGTGCGGCCGGCGCGAAACTGGTCGACTTCGCGGGGTGGGAAATGCCCATCCACTATACCGGTGTTGTAGATGAGTATCACACCGTCCGTAGCAAAGCCGGCCTCTTCGACGTCAGCCATATGGGGCGGATTGTCCTCACCGGCTGCGACGCGGAGTCCTTTCTTCAGCGCATGACGACCAACGATCTCGCCGTGTTGCGGCCTATGCAGGCCCAGTACTCGATGGTCTGTAACGAACAGGGTGGTATCAAGGACGATATCTTTGTCTATCGGTTGGCGCAGGCCGGAGAATTTCTTCTGTGCGTCAACGCGTCCAATCGAGACAAGATCGTCTCGTGGTTTACGGAGCACAGCCGGGGAGTGCCTGACTGTCAGGTCTCCGATCGCTCGGCGGAGATCGCTCAGATCGCATTGCAGGGATCGACTGCCCGAGCGATTGTTACAGCGCTCGGATTGTCGCAGCTGGATCAGCTCAAGCTCAGAGAATCAACGACGGTGCGGGTCGAGGGTGTGGAGTGCCTGGTGGCGCGAACGGGCTATACCGGAGAATTCGGCTACGAGTTCTATGTGTACGGACAAGCCGATACAGTTTGGAACAAGCTGTTGAACATAGGCCAGCCGTTCGGTTTGAAACCGGCGGGACTCGGCGCACGGGATCTTCTGCGTCTCGAGATGGCCTATCTGCTCTATGGCAACGATATCGATGAACGAACGACGCCGCTCGAAGCTGGAGCGGAATGGGCCGTGCGTTTCGAGAAGGGGGTGGACTTTGTTGGAAAGCAGGTCCTGTCGATTCAAAAACAAGCAGGTCTGTCACGCCGATTCGTCGGCTTCGAATTACAAGAAAAAGGCGTCCCCCGCCATGGGTTCACGATTCACTCTTCACCCGCACTACGGTCTCTCGTCGGAGAAGTGACCAGCGGCAATCTTTCCCCGCTTCTCCAGAAGGGGATTGGATTAGGATATGTAGCTCCTGAGTATGCCGAACTCGGAACAGATCTCTTCATCGACATTCGAGGGAAATCGATTCCGGCGAAAGTTGTGAAGCCGCCGTTCTATAAGAAATCCAAGAGCTGATGGCATATGGCGTGTAGCACAAACAAAATGCACGATGAATCAGTGATTGCCTGTGCCATTGACCATACGCCATCGGCGATACATTCATCATGACAAAAAATATCTATACCGGGAAGGTCGTGACACTCAACGTCGACACCGTCCAGCTACCGAATGGAGTGACCGTTGATCTCGAAACCATCCGCCATCCGGGCGCAGCAGCAGTCGTTCCGATCAAAGAGGATGGCACCGTCGTGTTAATCAGGCAGTTCCGGCATGCTGCCGGAGGATTCATTTATGAAATTCCGGCGGGAAAACTTTCTCCCGGTGAAGACCCGTTGCATTGTGCCGCACGAGAACTGGAAGAAGAAGTCGGCTATCGCGCATCCTCCTTCGAATTGCTCTCCAGCATTTTCACTGCTCCGGGTTTTGCAGATGAAGTGATTCATGTGTACAAGGCCACCGGTCTCACGAAAGGGCATCAGCAATTGGACCGAGATGAAGTGCTGGAAATCGTCGAAATGCCGCTGCATCAGGCGATCACACGGATTCAAGACGGGACGATCCGAGACGGAAAAACGATCGTCGGCCTCCAAGCGGTCTACATCGGACATGCCAAAAGTCGATAGTCGACGGCTACTCTAACGGAAGGTTGATGAATTGTTGAGGGCGTGCGAATTCGACTCATTGCCTCAAGTGGATCGATATGCTGTCGCATGCCGTATTTCACCCACCTACGTAGGACGCCACGGTTGTTAAACCGGGGAGCAATGAGCAACGAGTGTCCGCCGAAGCCTTGGCGAAGGAGGGCACGCTTCGGCGAGGTGTCGCCGAAGAATCACAGGGGCCCTGGCCGCCTGTCTCACCGCAGTAATCTGTTATTGAGGATGGATCAAGCCATGGGGGCTCCACAGCGAGAGCGAATCGTGTTATCTTCCATCCACCACGCTGAGTCTTAGCGGTACCATCCGAGCGTTATGAGTGCGAGAGCAAGCGCTGTGTTCATTGAAATGGCGGTCAATAGGTTGCGCTGACCACGAACGCCGATCTTAAAAAAGGAGAACTGTGCCGATGGTACTCACAGGCAAAAAGGGGCTCGTCATTGGAGTGGCCAACAAGCACAGCATCGCCTGGGCCATCGCACAATCGACGGCCGGCCAGGGAGCTCAGCTTCTCTTCAATTATCAGAACGAACGATTGAAGCAAAACGTGGAGGAACTCGCTGCCACCTTACCCGGTGCGAAAGCATTTCCCTGCGATGTGAGCAATGATGGTGAAATTACGTCGCTCATGCAGCAGGTTCAGAAAGAGGTTGGCCAAATCGATTTTCTCGTCCATTCACTGGCGTTTGCTCCCCGGGAGGAACTGAGCGGTCAGTTCGTGAATACCACTCGACAGGGGTTTGCGATGGCCCTCGACATCAGCGCGTATTCTCTCGTGGCCGTCTCAAGGGCCGCTTTGCCGTTGATGACCTCAGGAGGTTCCATCGTGACCCTTACGTATCTCGGCAGTGAGCGCGTCGTGCCTCACTACAACGTGATGGGCGTCGCCAAAGCCGCCCTTGAAGCCACGGTCCGGTACTTGGCGTATGACCTCGGTCCGCTGAATATCCGCGTGAATGCGATCTCCGCCGGCCCGATCAAGACGCTGGCCGCGCGCGGGGTGTCAGGCATTACCAAAATGGTCGATCATCACAAGGAGATGGCACCACTCCGGCGCGCCACCGAACAGGGTGAGGTCGGCGACACAGCGTTGTTCTTGGTCAGCTCGCTGGGACGGGGCATTACCGGTGAAGTGATTTACGTCGATGGGGGATTCAATATTTTGGGCATGACGGCCTCCAGTGAACAGGGAACATCCTGACCCATCGGCGATCGGAAAACCGGCCTCGAATCCAGACGACTTGATGAGATATCTCGTCACGTGTCCTTCAATCGTCGGTGTTCGTCTGCCTTCTATGACGCCATCTTTCGGTTGGATGGTTTGAATGATGCGGAAGAGAACTCTCGTACTGGTGGGAATTCTGGCAAGCGGCCTGTCTTTTTTGCCGATGCCGTCCCCGGCACAGGATTCGGGAGAGCGTTTCACCAGACAGGCGCTTGAAGAATGTCATCGCGGTAGACTGGCCATGGACCGTGGGGCACGCTTCTCCCATTTTCAACAAGGACAGAACTTGGGCGAGCGTGCGGTGGCAGCGGATGAGGGAAGTGCCGATGCCCACTTTGCGCTGTTCTGCAATCTGGGGGAGCTGCTGCGCATCGACGGAGAATCCCTGACCTCGCTCTTCGGACTTCGTCGCATGATGAATGAACTGGACCGGGCCCTTGAAATCGATCCAGGCCACATCGACGCCCTCTCAGCGAAAGGCACACTATTGGTGAAGCTGCCGAGCATATTGGGAGGCAATGCCGAAAAGGGGGAGGCGCTCTTAGAACACGTCGTGAGCCGGGCACCGAAAGCCGTCAACGCCCGATTATCCCTTGCCAAAGTGCGGTGTGAGCATGGTCGACATCAAGAAGCCGTGATATTGGCGACTGATGCCTTAGCCCTCGCCCAAAAATACGACCGACCGGACTTTATCCCCGAAGCAAGAGCAGTATTGGAGCAGCTTCAGACGAACGCCGCCAAGGCAAACCACAAAGCTCAGTTCTAACCTTCTGCTATTCGTCCGCCTTGATCGGAGTGCACGCGATCAAGGTTACTCAAGTGTTCTTCGCAAAACCTTCAATCGCCCCTGCCGCTTCTTTCCCTCAATCCGCCTATTCTGTGATCCCTTCGTCGGCTTGGTCGGTTTCCGCTTCTTGCGCGGGATAGCTACGCTCTGTATCAGGAGACGGAGCCGCTCCAGCGCATCCTCACGATTGCGCTCCTGTGTGCGGTGTTGCTGGGCTTTGATCGTGATCACGCCGTCAGCTGATATTCGGTGATCGCGCAGCTTCAATAGGGCTTCTATATAAAACTGCGGCAATGATGATGAATGAATATCGAATCGCAGATGGACGGCCGTTGAAACCTTGTTGACGTTCTGTCCACCCGCGCCTTGCGACCGAACGGCGTGGATGTCGATTTCAGAATCGGGAATGGTGACATGAGATGAAATGGTGAGCATCGTGATTAGTTAGCACAACAATACATGCCGGCGCAAAGTATCGCTTCATAACAGATCTTCCACCCTCCCGTTGAACCCGGTCTTGCAGGAATCGGCCGTTCTAGTTTCAATCGCAAAAAACAGGAAGAACCTTCTAAAAAAGAGCGGATTCGCACTGTAGGATCATCGTTAAATCGCTCAATTCAAGCTCAAAACGATACCGACTATGTAAGTCCTTCCAACACGGGGCATACGCCAACTCATAATAATTCCAGCAGTCCATTCGTTCTGTGCATCTCTTCCGCGTAAATCATGTCCATCTACGACACAGGCACCGGATGTGCTTTGTGATCTGTGAGTAGTCGTGCCGGTGTCTTGGCAATCTGCAAACACGTTCGACTAGTGAGCGGCAAGTGACAGGACCTACCTGAAATAATCAGGAAGGAAGTATGTGATGTCATCTCCCGAGTACTTGGCTGCCCCCCAGGACGAAAAACCACAAAACGGGATACCTGGACTAAAATACTGGCGATATGACCTCCTAGCAGGGTTGCAAGTTGCATTGGTGGGTCTTCCACTCTCCTTAGGGATTGCGCTGGCATCTGGGGCCGCTCCGATCACTGGAGTCGTCTCCGCCATCATTGCAGGACTTGTCTTTCCACTTCTCGGCGGGGCTTATATTACCATCAGCGGGCCGGCGGCAGGTCTCGCACCCGCTCTACTGACCGGTATGCTGGCACTCGGTCAAGGAGATCTCGAGGCAGGGTATCCTCTGGTGCTCGTGGCCATTTGTCTGACCGGAGCGGTACAAATAGTCCTCAGCATTTATAATGCTGGCCGTTTCGCCATGTACTTTCCAATGTCCGTGCTCCAAGGGATGTTGGCCGCCATCGGGATGTTGATTATCATCAAGCAGCTTCCCTCACTCCTGGGTCACCTGACTCCCACGATGAAATCAATTCCTGAAGCCGTCCTTCTCATACCGGCGCAGATCATGGGGATGAATCCGCAGGTCTTTTCTGTCGGTGCTATCACGCTGACGCTTCTCTTCGTTCTCGATAGCAATATCGTCAAGAATCAACGATGGACAAGGAATATTCCCGCACCGCTCTTGGTCGTTGTTGTGGGAACGGTCGCCGGTTGGTTGATGAACTTCCCTGATGCCTATTTGGTTCATGTCCCAAAAGATGTGTTTGCACAAGGCATCCATTTTCCGAATTTCTCGGAAATATGGCAGCGGTCCGAGCTATGGTTTGCGTTACTGACCACGGTTATCACCCTGACTTTGATCGACGGAACCGAGACACTGGCCACCATCGCCGCCATCGATAAGATTGACCCTTTCCACAGAAAATCGAACCCCAATGCCACGCTTCGAGCCATGGGTGTGTCCAATATCCTCTCCAGCTTGGCCGGTGGATTGACGATCATTCCGGGAGGAATCAAGAGCACCGCAAACGTAATCGCAGGAGGGCATACCTTATGGGCGAATTTGTACTACGCCCTGTTCATGGCGCTCTTTGTATGGCTCGGAACCGGCATGATCAACAGTATCCCGCTCACCGTCCTGGCTGCGTTACTCATCTTCATCGGATGGCGACTGTGTGCGCCGAGAATCTTCCTGAAGGTCTTTTCGATTGGGGCGGAACAACTCCTGATCGCGACGGTTTGTGTCGTGGTCACACTGTCCATTTCGGACATTCTGTGGGGAGTGATCGCCGGAACCGTCGCGAAGCTTCTCGTGCTTTGTTTTGATGTGGTAAAGGCACTGACGTTTGAACGACAACTCCATGCCAGTCCGACCGAATCCTTCCCTGTTCGTGTCTGGGCTGCAATCCAGGAGCTGTTCCGGAATCCCGTTATTCGAATTGGAGACGGACGCATCCGGGGAAAAGAATATATACCCGTCATGAGCGTCGCAGCCCAAAATATGAAACATCCCTACAAGATCTACCTCTCGTCACTCAGCTGCATGAACCTGATGAAACTCGATGCGAAGCTCAAGGCTCTCCCAAATCACAGAGACAACTTCATGATCATTTTGGCCGGGCACGTGGTGGATCACACCGCGATGGAGTACTTGTATCAATTCCGAGATCAACATGTGAAAGCGGGCCACAACTGCGTCATTGTCGGTACTCGGCATTTCCTTTCTCATTCAAACCACCATTTGGCATACCGGGTCAATCAATCTGATGATGCCGTGGCGTACGGATGACGATCCACCGGTACGAGGATTTGAGACAAATCATGACGCGCTCATGTTCCCAGTGATCGAGAATTCCACCGGTTACCTCGGAGTTTAATGGCGGATGATACCGCAACGACTTGCAACGATAGATACCGATGCGGACACGGTGTCCTCACGAATCTTGGTTGCCATTAACGAATCTGATCCCGCCGCTCGGGCGCTGCGCTATGTGGGAACCCTGCTTCGTGATACGCCCAACGTGTATGTCACGCTGTTTCATGTATTGAGACCCATGCCGCGCGAGCTCCTGGAACACGGCGGTTCCGAAGATCCCAGAGTCGAGACTCGCTTGGCCGATAATTTGAAAAAGGAGCAAGAGGATTGGATTAAGGCTGAAAGTTTCGTCGAGTATCCGATCTTGGTAAAAGCGCTGGAAGTATTAGGCAGAACAGGATTCCCCTTGGATCGTGTGACGCTGAAGTTCGGCCGTGAAGACGATATCGCGCGCAATATTCTCAACGAAGCCCGAAACGGAGGCTACAACACGATTGTGGTGACTCTCCGCGATTCGAACGGACTTAGACGGCTCTTTGGGAGAGGGGTCACCGATAAGTTGTTGCGCGATGCGAGCGGCTTCACACTCTGGGTGGTGGAATAACATCGTTCGTAAGACGGGTTGTGATGAGCGAATCCGACTTTCGCGGGCATGTCAACAACAATGGGACCATGCGTCCGCGAAGGTGCCCGAGGGCTGATTCATCAGCGATCACTGGCCTGCACACGAGAGGCCTAGCAACGACGCGGGTATCAAGCCGCTGGTCGCAGTATGAGTCCAAGGACATCGAACGGCTACGGCAATGTCTGATCAAAGTATCTCCAGCCAGAAGCTAACTGGTGCTTGATCAGGGCTTCAGGACTCGTGAAGAACCAGGCCCGTGTTCGAGATCATCGAAATGTTCGATGATCTACAGCGCCTCCACTGGTCTAAAGTCCACCGACGCAGTTTGAAGCGAGGCGTTTAGAGCAACTTGATGCCTATGAAATCGGGTTAGCTCAACCTTGCCGCACCGTCCGATTCTCAATCTAAAGTTGGCCGCCGGCAAACGTCTTGCAGCGTAATCTCGCATACAGTAGCATGCGATGGGGGACCTCCCATAATGCAAGCCAGTATTTTCGTGGTGGACGACCAGGCTGCGTTTCGTAACGCGCTGGTAAAACTCCTTTCTCGTATGCAGCACCGGATTCGATCATTTCAATCCGGTGAAGAATTACTCGCCGCGGTAGAAGAAGAAGTGCCGGACTTGATTCTGCTCGATCTGAAGATGTCCGGCATGAGCGGAATTGAAGTTCTACAATCGCTCCGCCCCAAAGGCTGTGACGCCCTTGTAATTCTATTGACTGCATATGGAACGGTCGAGGATGCGGTGGAAGCCATGAAGCTCGGCGCATTTGATTTCCTCATCAAAACGGTCGATCTTGAAGCGCTGGAGCCGATCGTCAAACGTGCTCTCGAACATATTCTGCTGAAGCGGCGCGTGTCTTACAACAATGAGCACGAGGCCGATCAATATCGATTGAATAATCTGATCGCCCACAGCTTGGCCATGAGAACGTTGCTGATTCAAGTGCGGGAGGTGGCCCAGAATCCGAATGTACCCATTCTCCTGATGGGAGAAACCGGAACGGGAAAAGAATTCTTAGCCCGTGTCATTCATCATAACAGTGCGCGCGCAAAGGGGCCGTTTGTGAAGATCAGTTGCACGACACTTTCCCCCATGCGATTCGAGCGCGACCTCTTTGGATACGAACGAGGCGCCTTTGCCGGGGCAGAAAGAAGAAAGCTCGGTCTGTTGGATCAGGCGGAAACCGGCACGTTGTTTCTCGACGAGATCGGTGATCTCGACCTCGTCATGCAGGGTAAGCTGGTGGGTATCGTGCAGGATCGGATGTTTCGCCGTCTCGGCGGGGTTGAAGATATTTCAGGAGACTTCCGTGTGATTGCATCTTCCTACCGGGATCTTAAGGAGGAAGTGTCGGGAGGCCGTTTTCGAGAAGACCTCTTTTTTCGCCTCAACGCGATGTCGTTCGTCGTACCACCGATGAGAAACCGTACCGAAGATATCATACCTCTTGCCAAGCTGTTCATGATGAAGTATGGGCTGGAGTTCAGGAAAGAAGTGACCGATATCGATCCGAAAGCCGTGACGGTGCTTCAGCAGTACGTATTCCCAGGCAATGTGCGGGAACTCCAGAACATTATTGAACGGGCGATGATGTTGTGTATGGGCCAGATTTTGACCAGCAGTGACCTTCCAGGAGCGCATTGAGCTTTGGCCAGTTGACGCGCTGTGTTGGTTCATGCTGAGCGATGCCTCCCATCGGAGTGTTTATGCAAGGCCGTTTTCCTCAGAAGTTTTTAGACGATCTCCCGATTCTTCCCAAACTGCTTCTCATTCCAACCATTCCGTTTCTCTCGCTGGTGATCTTCAGCATCATGACCTACCTGGACGTCCAGGATTTTATGCAGGATGAAGAACGTCTGACACGCCTCCATCTTCTTCAAAAAACGGCGGCGCAATACATGCGGTCCGTGGCTGATGTGGAAACAGCATTTCTGGGATATGTCAGCTCTGAGAACGGTCTCTATCTGACGCGTTTTTACGAGGGGCGGAGAAGTGTCATGGAAATGGACCAGGAGTTGGAATCCCAACTCCCTCCGCACTATGAACGATTCATGGAGATTCGAGCGCTGGTAGAGAAATCATTTTTGGAAAAGGATACATTGCTCCAAGGTTTCCAGCTGGGAGATCGGTCCACCGCCATCCAATATATTCAGGAAGGCCGAAGTCGGGAGATCATGGTCGAGATTCGAAAATGGATGGTATGGTTTGATCAAGAGCAGCATCAGACGCAGCAACGGGAGCTGTCTCAGCTGAGTTACGATCAAGCAAGGACACGCTTCATCATTCTTGGAGGAGGGTTGCTCACCCTCTGCCTGGTCATCCTCGCGCTGGCACTCATTGCCCGATCCATTGCGGCTCCATTGACCGCCCTGTCGAATGTCGTAGGCGCTACGTCCGGCCAGACGATCCCATCTATTCCTATCTTTGACCGGAGAGACGAAATCGGTGAGCTTGCCCGAGTGATGAAAACAATGAGCTCGCAGATTCGAAAAGATCTCGACGAGGTCCAGCAATCGGAAGCCGCTCTCAAGAGGCTGAACGCGCACTTGTCCGCATCCGAGGCGAAGTATCGAGGCCTCGTGAATCACGCACCGCTCGGAATCTTCATGACAAAAGGAGTGAGGGTCACGTTCAGCAATCGTTACAATCAGCAGTTGGCCGGACTGGACCCTGAATCGAATATGGATCCCGAGTCATTCCGCCAACGGATCCATCCTGAAGATCGTGACCGCGCGATCACGACATTTTCTGAAGCCGTGGCTGCTGGTCGACCCTGTGAAATGATTTTCCGGTTAGTCCATGACGACGGCAATATCCGGACGGTCTTAAGCCAGCGTGTGCCGATCATGGATTTGGAGGGTCCCGATGTGGTCTATGTGGGCTTCAATATCGACATTACGACTCTGGACGCTCTGCAATTGCAATTGAGGCGAGCGGAAAAGTTGGCGACGCTGGGACAAGTTGCGGCCGGCATCGCTCATGAGCTCAGGAATCCGCTGGTAGGTATCGGTTCGACAGCGAAGGTATTGTTGGATGACTTTGAATCCGGCGACCAAAAGCGCAAGGAGGTCGAGGTGATTTTGTCGGAGACTCGGCGATTGGATCGCATCGTCAGCCAGATCGTAGACTACGCACGGCCACGCCGATCTGCACCGACACGAATCGATCTCACCAGGCTCGTCGGCGAGGTATCTAAAATGCTGACGCCGAAATTGGAAGATAAGCGCCTCAAGATCAAGGTCGCTATTTCACCCATGATCAGCGAGTTCACCGCCGATCGGGACCTTCTGAGACAAGTACTTTTGAACATCGTGGATAATGCAATTGATGCGACCCCGAAGAACGGCGCTCCCATCGAGATCACCGGGCATGAATTATTCCGGGAAGAAAGGCCCGGATTGGTGATTCAAGTCAAAGACGACGGGGTCGGCATTCCGGCAGAACTGCTTCCGAACGTGTTTCAGCCGTTCGTGACATCTGGGAAAAAACATGGAACAGGATTAGGCTTGGCCATTTGCCAGAATATCATCGAAAGCCATGAGGGCGACATCTATGTGACGAGCGAAGTCGGGAAGGGCGCGATTGTCGGCATCTGGCTGCCGTTGGAACAAAAAACCGCATTTGAAAGGGTCTGATCGATGCACACTGTCGTTTTTGTGGTCGACGACGAGCCGGTTATTCGTACGGCCATCGTCAAGCGGCTGATCAGACAGGGACATTCCGCTACCGGCTATGAATCCGGTGAAGTATTGCTGCAAGAACTGCAGCACAAGCTTCCCGAACTTGTGCTGCTCGATCTGAAGATGCCCGGCATCAGCGGACTTGATACCCTCAAACACGTGCGTCAACTTGCTCCCTCCGCCATCGTCATCATGCTGACTGCGTATGGGACCGTGCAGGATGCGGTGGAAGCCATGAAATTGGGAGCATACGATTTCTTGATCAAAACGGTCGACCTCGAAGGAGTGGAGGCGGTCGTAGCCCGCGCGATTGAAATCCTGAAACTTCGCCGCCGCCTGGAATCGGAAGTGAGTGGAAAGGCCTCCCAGTACAATCTGAATAATGTCGAAGCTCACAGTCGCGCGATGAAACAATTGCTCGAACAAGTACGAGAAGTGGCCGAGAATCCCAAGCCTACCGTCATGCTGCTGGGGGAGACAGGAACAGGAAAAGAGTTCCTGGCGCGGGTTATCCATCACAATGGGCCGAGGGCATCCGGGCCATTCGTGGGTGTCAACTGCACCGCGATTCCCAAGGATCTTTTTGAGAGTGAATTGTTCGGGTATGAGCGAGGAGCCTTTACCGGAGCCAATCAGCGCAAGCTCGGCCTGCTCGAAAAGGCGGAAGGCGGTACGCTGTTTCTTGACGAGATCGGGGATCTGGACCTGCCGACGCAGGCAAAGTTGCTGCGAGTGATTCAGGAACGGTCATTCAGACGTCTCGGAGGAACTGATGATCTCGGCGTAGATTTTCGTCTCATCACGGCGACGAACCGAGAAATCAAAAAGGACGTGGAACGAGGAACCTTTCGAGAAGATCTTTATTTTCGTCTCAATGTCGTGGCATTTGAGATCCCGCCGCTTCGTAAGAGGTTCGAAGACATCCTACCGCTTTGTCGAAAGATGATCGTGCGTTTTTCGCAGGAATTCGGCAAGCGTATCCCCGAATTGGACGCAGAAGCTCGCGCCATGTTGGAGCGATATCAATATCCAGGAAATATTAGAGAACTGGAAAATACCCTCGAACGAGCCATGATTTTCTGCTCGGGACAAACCTTGACGGCTAACTATCTGCCGCGAGAGCTGCATGAACATGTCGGGCAAACTACCCAGTCGGTTTCTCAAGGGACTGAGCGTCTGATTCGCATTGAGATGCAGGTCGGCAAGCACACGCTGGAGCGAATCGAAGAATCCATCATCGAAGAAGTCTTACGACTGGCGGACTATAACAAGAGCTTAGCGGCCAAGCAGCTTGGCCTCACTCGATTCTCGCTGGACCGGCGTTTGAAAAAGCTCGCGGACTCACCAAAATGAAGCGAACTGACTTCACCGAGAGCTCGAACGACTATCACAGCGTTTAAAACCATCGCCGAGCGATAAAGCGCTGCGAACTCCCGCCTGCTCCCATGTTATCAGCACAGCTCCTTAAGGATGCCAATATGCCTGCTTCCATTGACTGTGTCGTTGGCGTATGCTCCAGTGCACATTCCTAATAAGGATATACTCGTTGGAGCATTGACGAAATTTCTACAACGGACGTTGTGCCCTCCCATACCGAGAACAAAGTAGAAGATGCGCGCATGGAGCTTCTCCGCAGAAGGCATTGTTGTTTTCTGCTACGCCAGACATGATAGGTATGGATTCGAAGCAGCCTCCGCGTCCTGCGAAAAGAGGGATTCCCCCTCGCCTGCAGCGGGCTAAAGAGTATGGGATAGCCGTCGGCGCAACGCTCCTCGCCTTTTTCCTGCGTTTGTCTCTTGATGCTTACCTCGAAGACCACCTAGTCTATCTCGCGTTTCTCGTTGCGATAGCGGTCACCACTTGGTATGGCGGGATAGGGCCTTCGATTGTGGCTGTCGTATTAGGTGGGCTCATTGCCAATTGGGTGTTCGTTCCTCCCCGATACGCGCTTAGCGTTACCGGTCTGGTGGAACAAGCCGGGATCATCATTTACTTGACGGTCAGTTTCGCGCTGGTGGGGGTCGCACAAACCTGGCGCTGGGCTTGGAAGAGAACGGAAGACATGACATCAGAGCTACGAATGGAATTGGATCGCCATAGAGGCGCGGAAGAAGTTCCGACGCATATCGGATCAACGGAAAGTACGTCCACTTCGCAGCGCGAGCATCGGGTGTAGTTCAAAGCTCTACGAAGACTTCCAGAGTCGTTTGACTCCTAACCTTACGCCGATCTCTGCGTTATCAGTTTTCTCTCCGCATACTGCGCCTGCGAGGGAACCGCATGGATTTCAACTTTGTGATCCTGGATGACAATAAATGCGAAACGAGCAGTCAACACCAGACGAGTTTCATCTTCAAAGTTTTGACTGGCGTTTTCCCACCGGAAGAGATACAAGACTTTCCCGAGTGATGCTTGGGCCCTAATCCCTAAGTCCACACACCACCATCATGAGCGTGGCAATATTCTGCTGGAGATAGCTTTGCTTCCAAAACCATGTAAGGTGGGATCTCTAGCACCCAGAAAGAACCAGCTGAGGAGGTATCATGCAGCAAGCGGCAAATCACCGAACACGTAAGTTCACGGACATCATCAAGATCTCGGTTTTTGCCTGGAGTCTGCTTTTGAGCGTGGAATCCTTTGCCCAGGCGCCCACAACATTCAGCCAGGACTTTCGCCTGTGGACACCGACTTTCCTTACCGTGAAGCTTCCGTCTTCGTTTTTGGCCTACATGGAGGTCAACCCGCGCTTCGCCGATCTAGACGATTCCGGAAAAATCGATCAGTTGCTCCTCCGTCCGGCGCTGGGCTATCAACTGACGGAGAATGTGTCCATCTGGCAAGGCTATGCCTGGGTCGGCAACTTCAATCAGAGGCATACACCGCCTCAATCGTCCTTCTTCGAAGAAAACCGGATCTATCAACAGATCAACTATACGAGCAAATTCGAGTCCTTCAAGATTCTGAGCCGGTTTCGTCTTGAGGAACGTTGGATCGAACATGCAGACGGTACTGCGCTGCGGTTCCGTATGATGGTGCGGGGAATGTATCCCTTACCCATAGCTCCGGAATGGGCGCTCGTGACCTACGATGAAATCTTTGTCAACCTCAACACGGTCGGTACGAGCCAAGGCAAAGGACCAGCGTCCGGATTCGACCAGAACCGATTCTTTGTAGGCATCAACCGGACGTTCGGGAAACATTTCAATATGGACGCCGGGTACCAAAATCAGCTCCTCAACAGCAGATCGATTCCCAATCTTGCAAATCAAATGAACCACGTCATCTTGCTGAATTTTTACATCAATCTGTAGTCACGTGCGAACTCCATCTGACGGAGTGTAACCTTACGGCTTGATCCATCCTCAGTTATAGATTACTGCGGAGAGACAGGCAGTCGTGGTTACTGTTGGTTCGTCGGTGAGGTGTATCCTCCCTTGCCAAGGCTTTGGAGGACAATCACAGCGCATTCCTCCACGGATCACAACCGCGGAGGAATGTGTAGAGGAATGATAATCAGGTAATGATGATTCCGTGCGCGTCACGTGATGTCGTACCTGCTGAGACCTCAAAGATAGACATCACATCGGTAAGCCACAGGTGTTAAGAGGTTACTTCTCCAGTACGAAGCGTTTATGAAGAGGCTGGGTCGGCCGTATATTATCGTGACCTACGAGCGCGCGGAATTTCTCGATTTGTACAGGGGAAACTTCAATGGGGTCCTGCATGACCAGCCAGCTGACACCTTCCGAACAGGGTGGGGTGGTGAAGGAACCGGAGTATAGGTAGTAGGAGCGCCGTTCAGGTAAGAGAGTGATCGGATTGACGGTATGGTTATGGTCATCCACAACTTCTCCGACCTTTGCCGGAGCATGCTCCAAGAACGTCTCGAAAAACGGATTGTGTTTGCCCTCCTCCATGAAAACGGCAACCACTGCTACTTCATGCCGCTCGTTGTGATGCACCAGATGCAGTTCCATCGGATAGTGCCTACGATCTATCGTATGTTCGCTCGGGGCATGGAAATGAAATTGCTCAAGTAAGTAAAGATCCTCGTCGAACACAATCGTGCTGTCCTTATCAAAATGAGTCACCGTCTGGCCGTGTTTGGGGTAACGCGACTTAGCGGTTTCCGAAACCGGTTCCACTTCCTGCAGCGTATGCCCATTGTTGACCACATGAAACGGAGCTTCTTTATAAGAAAACTGGATATCGTTGAGCGTCGTCTTGTGGGCACGCAACAGATCGACCGGTGATTGAGCCATGCCTTTTTCACACAGGGAAAATTCAGGTCCGAGCTTGCCCCAATGAAGCGGTCCATGATTCCCGTCATAACCCCATGGGCTCTGCCCTGTCTCTCCCGCGTGTAGCCACGCCGGCAACGCCAAGGCAAGCATTATCGTCGAAACATTCCGAACTACACTCTTCCTCCAAGCACTGTTGCGTAACAGAGGTGTTGCGATTGCGGTGCTCAGCCAAGCGAATACCTGCATGACCATTCCTCCCCCATGAATTTCCTTGTTAACTGACTAACTGGTTCAGTTGGTTTTATTAATCACAAATCATGAACGGTATCGGTGACGGGACGGAAGCGCCCTTGACTGAGTATTAGTCTTCGGCTGCTACGCCCATCTCAATCTTTTGCTTTGCGGGGTGCTTCTCCTTCACGCATTTAAACGAGCGCAATCGCGCAATGTACACAGTGCGATTTTAAAAATCAATCCAACTAGCGAATACGTTCATGGAACCTACATGAACGAAAGTCCACAAAATCAATCACTTAATGACCGTAAAGTTCTGTTGGCTAGGGTGCGTCTCTTGCTGTCCAGTTAAATAAATCCACCTTGGTAGAACAAGTCGCAAGAAGGTCATGGCCCTCGTGAATCAGAAACAGACGTTCGGGCAAAAAGGAGAAACCATGCGCTATCTTACGAAAGCCATCCTTCTTGTCGTCGTAGTGCTTGCATGGCAAGGCTGCTCGACCACTGTCCAACCCGGTCAACGGGGATTACGTTGGTACCCTTTGACCGAAGGTCTGGCCTCCGAAACACTCAAAAGCGGGTCCTATTGGCGGGCACCATGGAACCAAATCAACCTGTACAACGTGCGATGGCGCAGATACACGGAAACCGTCGATGCCCTAAGCTCAGATAACCTGCCTGTCACCCTCAGGACCGTCGCTGTCATGAGACCGATGCCCGAAGAGTTATATTTCCTGGTCAAGGAGATAGGACCAGATTTCTATCCTCGCGTCGCAAAACGAGAGATGCTGGCCGTCGTCCGGAGCGTCGTCTCCAACTATCCCATGGTCACTATCCTGGAGCACAGTTCTGAAATCGCCAGCGAGGTGGAGGCCGTGGTGATGGAAAAACTTAAGGACCGTCATGTCCAAGTGGGGAGTGTTGCCATGGGTGACATCAAACTGGCCAAGGGCGTGTTGGACTTCACCCCACGCAAGCAAGCGAAAGAGGAAACGGAACAATGAGAATTCGAGCCTATGCCATTGTCACATGAGGGCATCCGTGCCAGGCAGCAAAAATCAGGCACGCGTTCAAGTACATTTTCTGCTTCGGTTGACTCCAGAAAGGAGATTCACCATGCGTACACTAGGCCTGTTCGTGATGGGTGTCCTATTGGCGGCCTGCACGACCGCACCGATGTTTCCTCCGGAGATCATGAAAGACCTCGAAAAGGACACCTTTGATTTCAAAGCCTGGCAAGAGCAGGCGTATCAGCCGTCCAACGCCCAGTTCGTCCCTCACAAGGTGGAATTAGGAGGACGAATCATCAAAGTGATTCGAAAAACAGAAGGCGTCGTCATTCTGGCCGAAAAGCAGCCCATCGAAAAATATCCAGGGTATAGCTCCAATAGTGCCGAACAGGAAAGCCCCTTCATGTACGCCATCCTGTTCCATGGTTTTCCAGAGTCCGGGATGTTGCAGGTCGGTAATCGCCTCGCCGTCGTCGGAGCGACGGATCAAGCCGGCACGGAAGTGATCGGATGGACTCCGATGACCATGCCGCATCTTCTGGCGGACTGTCTTCACATCTGGAACAGCCGGGGAGTAAAAACCGTCGACGATTTTTCCTATGAAGGGGCAATGGGATATTACCCTTCGGAAGAGCGAACCTTCTGCATTAAAGAGAGCGAGGAAAGGTCATTATCGGCCAGTGGTGCCTCTCCCGGATCGTGAAGCGGAGGCGAAGAGTCGGTTCGGCATTGAGCCCAACGCTCAGTGGAGGCAGCCGATGATCAATCTCATGCTCGGGCGTCTATCTTGGAGCTCAAAGCTCTCACTCTAAAACCGATGGATGATCCCCACTCCAACGTTCGTATTGAAGAAGTGTGTCTGCGCGAAATTCACACGACGATTTGCGCGCTGGACGGATAACGTCAGTGCGGTCTGATCTGTCAGCTTGTAAAGAAGTCTTCCATTACCCAGAAAGATGTTCTCATGCCCGCCGTTATGCTCATCCTCCGGGATTCCACTCGTAAAATTGCTACGCTCGTAGTGGAAGTCCAACTCTAATTCGAGATGCGGCATCAATTCGGCATCGAGGCCGACTGCAAAGAAATGATTCACATAAGAAAAATCCTCCGCCGCCTCGAATTCGTGCCGGCCGCTGTTCAAACCACGTTCATAATGATAGGCGACAAACAGTTTCATATGGTCCGTAGCTCGCCAAAAGATATGTGGGCCGATCGTCCAGAACATCGTATTGCGCCCGTGAAAGGCATCGTTGAAGAGCCGCTTCCCCACGCGCCCCTGAATGCGGAATTCCCAATGATCGGAGAGACGCTGTTCGAGTCGGATGTATCCAATATGGGAGGTCACCCTCATATCTGCGAACGTTTCCGTTGCCTCCCCGTGCTCACCTCCATGCTCACCCCCATGTTTTGCAGTATTCCCAAGAAGTTGATCCGGCGCAGTAAAATAACGCAGCCGGAGTGCGGTATTAGGAGTAAACGAGTGCAAGGCTTCGGCTGCGATGCTCGCTTGACTCCACTCGGGGTTCACCGCATAGACAAACCCCTGAGGCTTGATGGAGAAGGCCGTCCGGCCCAGCCCTGTCGTGATCGCATTAGAGATGAGGGCTCCGGGCTCGAACACCATGTCGGAGCCAAACCCCGTGCGAGACACATCCAAGACCGGTTGGGTAGGGTCGCCGTCGATGTTTGACCGACGGGTGGCTGAAAAGAGAGCGACGCCATCGGTGTAATAGAGATTGCCGTCCGCTATGGCAGACCATTCTGCCTGGGCCGGAGGTATCATCGCCAGGATAGACATTCCGATCAAAACCAAAACTCTCAGCAACATACCGCTTCCTTTCTGTCGTACCGCAAAGAGTGAACCTCCGGTTATTTATATTGAAACGATACTCTATAAAGGCGGGGCGTTCGTGCGGATAACGATAAATCTAGACCCGGTATTGCTTGCATGGATGAGAATGGATGCTTGATCCTGGTGTTTTGGTCGGAACCAAGCTTCTGATTTGTCCTTCGAAATCACGATTCTTCGATCCTCAACTGAACCCATACTCAAAATGGCGTCACTATGCCAAAAGGTCCCTTGCATTTTCAAGAAGATTGATTTTGCAGGGGTAGCAAAACGCTCACCCTTTATGCGTATTCCAAAGGTTCCCCCTGACCCTTGGTCGGTTTGATTTATCAATCAAATTCCTTCAGCTGCGCGCATTGTACCCTTACATCTTCATGCAGCAACCAGTGCGATCTCGCACAACGAACACAGTGCGACTTCAAAAAGCAATTCGATTCACGAGTAGTTCTACAACACTCTTGATCGAGTCACGTCAATAAAAACAGGCACTTAAATACCGTGCATTTCTGCTTCTTAGGGTGCGTATCTTGCTATTCACTTCAGTACCACACCTTGTGGAAGCAAACTGCAGGGAGGTCATAGCCATCATGAAACATCTATCTCCGATGAATGTACGATCCTCTTGCGGTCGGTTAGGGCGATCCCTCGCCTTCTTACTCCTGGGTCTAGTCGTCCCAATGGGTTGCGCCAACGTGGTCACTCCGCTGAAGCCAGGCACTGTCACGTCACTGGAAAGGCCGGATCACGGCTATGTGCTGGGGCGGATGCATCTTCAGTGGAATGGAAAGACCCAAGCCGTGGGACAGTTTCCTTTCAATATGAAATGGAGCCTAACGGACGAAAAGAGCGGGACCCAGCTGGTGATCGATCAGGTTCCAGTCGACGGCCCATTCATGCTGAATCTACCGGCCGGCTCGTATCAACTGACAGCGGTCAGTTTCGATAATGCATTGGGTGTCTGGCGGACACCCCTCCCGACCTCTTTCAGCGTTCGGTCTCAGGAGTGTACGTATGTTGGAACCTGGGATCTCGCCATGCAAACGGCATTTTTCACGGGATCCCTGACGCGTCGAGTGCGTGATCAGCAGGAGCAGGCGGAAACAGATATGCGGACCATCATGGGCGATCGGGCATGGCCGGCGATGGTGACCCAGTTGGGGACGTCGGTGCACAGCTCTCTCGTTCTAACGGCTCAGACCCAGGGCACCCAGCTCACGTCGCCACCGTGAAACAAAATAGAGACGCCGCTGGCACGATAACCCTTCATCCGTTCCGGAGGATGGTCTGTTGGAGGGCATCATGCGACAAGATTCCTGCAGTGCTTTTATGGAGGGATGGCACGATAAAAACCATCCCTTAGAACGGCAATCCGGCATGGAATTGGCGGAATACGTTTTTATGCCGGATCAAGGGCTGTGGCACGGTTATTTGAAAGGCTGCCCTACCTTCGAGGCGTATGGCGACTCGTTCGAAGAACTGCAGCTGAAACTCAACCGACTCCATCCGGATCCGACCGGTTCAATCTCCTCTTCAACCTCTTCCGACACGGCGTTGCTTTGCTGGGATTGGCAACGACGAATTTCTCGAATCCGTGATGAAGGGTAAAGACAGCGTCTTGCGTTAGATACTTCAAGAGGCAGGTCGCAGCTGTGCAGCACAAACGGCAAATCGAAGAGGAAGCTAGGAGGGTACGCGAGCTTGTCGCGGACCTTCCTTTCCATAGGATGATCTTGCAAGAAATATGGGAGAGGCAACTGCGGGAAATTCAGTCTAAACGGCTCCCGCGTCGCATGAAACGCTCCGGTGGTGACATGCATTTCGGTCGGTAACGGACTTCACCGGTTAGGATGATGGGAATTTATCCAATTTAATTGGACGCATCACTAATGGAAAGAAACTTGAAGTGCGGACGTTGTAGGGGGCTCATGGTGCTCGAGCCAATCCCTGATGCAACGAGATCGGATATTTCCAATGAGCCGAATGTTACACGATGTCTCAATTGTGGAAATGTTGAAGATGCGGTGATTTTTACCAATCGTTTGGCGCCAAGATCGATACCTGAAGCGGCGCGTCCAGCACATGCCCCGACGCCGAGCTCAGTTCGGTGAAACCGACTGAAGGAAAAGCCGTGGATGGCAATATGAGGAGATGCGCATGAGCGCGTACAGGGCGTTGTCATAGAAAATGATCTTGGCGGCTGCAGACTACTTTTGAATGAAGCGGCCGTTGAGGAGCTATTCAGACGTGCGGGGCGAGAACTTTTTCACTGCTCGGTTGACTCCAGAAAGGAGATTCACCATGCGTACACTAGGCCTGTTCGTGATGGGTGTCCTATTGGCGGCCTGCACGACCGCACCGATGTTTCCCCCAGAGATCATGAAAGACGTCGAAAAAGACACCTTTGATTTCAAAGCCTGGCAAGAGCAAGCGTATTACCCTTCCAGTACCCAGTTTGTATCCCACAAAGTGGAATTAGGAGGACGAATCATCAAAGTGATTCGAAAAACAGAAGGCGTTGTCATTCTTGCCGAAAAGCAGCCCGTCGATAAATATCCAAGGTACGGCTCCAATAGTGCCGAACAGGAAAGTCCATTCATGTACGCCATCCTGTTCCATGGTTTTCCAGAGTCCGGGATGTTGCAGGTCGGTAATCGCCTCGCCGTCGTCGGAGCGACGGATCAAGCCGGCACGGAAGTGATCGGATGGACTCCGATGACCATGCCGCATCTTCTGGCGGACTGTCTTCACATCTGGAACAGCCGGGGAGTAAGAACCGTCGACGATTTTTCAAATACAGATGTGACGGAGTACTACCCTTCAGAAGGACGAACCTTCTGCAGCGAAAAGAATCAAGGGTAATGCAATGTCTACTCACAGCGTCCATGAGACCTGAGTTGGTACTACGAATGGTTAATCATTCAAACAAGTGACCGTGGGGTCATGGACAGCCGCCATTAGAGTTACGAAAGGAGAACTTTATGTACTATCAAGCGCTCCGTCGTACCATGACTCTTGTGGGAACTCTTTTATTGTCCAGTTTTGCTCTTGGCTGTATGACGGTCGTCACTCCTGTCGCCTCTCCGGACGCCGCAATGACCGACCAGAATCATGGCTTACTGGTCGGCTCCATCCATCTGACTCCGAATGATAATGATCTATCGCCGATGTACATGAAGTGGTGGATCGAAGAGGAGACACGCGGAACACACATTCTGCTTACCCATCTTCCCATAAACGCCCCTTTCGCAGTGAATGTTCCAGCCGGTTCCTATCGCGTCACAGATGTGAGCTTGCATACCGGCCAGGGGGTATGGCTTACCGAGCTTCCAACCAAGTTCACGGTTTTGTCACGGGAGTGTACTTCATTGGGGGAATGGAACCTAGAGCTGCAACACGGACTCCTGGCTGCCTGGCTCACACGGCAGGTATCCAACGAGCAGGCGCTTGCTAAGGATAGGTTGCGAGGAACTTCTGACACACAAAGCTGCCCAACCGTTGTTGCGTCCCTCAATCCAGACGGAAAGCATTCAATGAGACTCAGTCTTCGAACTCGAGGGGATCTCGACCGGCCATGACGCATTACCTAAACCGTGTAATGACTCATCCGACTCTCGGTCATCGCATTTCGAAGTGCCGACGATAGGCATTTCGCGATCACCTACGGCAAAGTTTTGCGACATGACAGGGCAGAATCGAGGAATGCCCTCTCAATGTGACGCAAGAAATCTGTGATCACAAGAGAGAAAGGAACAAGCATATGGAAGGATACGGCAAAAGAGTGCTGGTCGTCGAGCACGACGAAGACGAGCGGAGTGTGATGGGCCTGATGCTCGAGAAAGAAGGCTATAACGTCCACATGGCATTCGAAGAAGGTCTCGCGCTGGAAGAAATGAAACGGCGGCGGTTCGATGTGGTGGTGAGTGCTCATCATATGCCCGTGATCAATGGATTTCGGTTGGCGTTGCTCGGGCGGCTCCTTTGGCCCGGTACACCTATGATTCTCCTATTGAGAGGTACGACCAGTGTGCCAGAGGGAGTCGAACCAGGAAGGGTCTATGGCAGCATCCGCAAGCCGTACGATTTTATCGAGCTGTTAGAACTGATGGGAAACGCCATCCAGTCGACCCGCATGCATAGGGTTTCACATGTCGACCTCAACCAGTTGTCTTCCAAACACGGAATATGAACAAGACAGATACCTCCCTCGTCCAGACTAGTGACACGGAGAGTATTGCAAGCTAGCCGCGTTGGAACGGTACAACGCGGCATACCATGACAGGCTTCCTCTGTACCAAAGAAAGTCCCATGAAGCCATCAATAACGCATGTCCTCACCTTGTGCGTGGTTCTCCTGCTCCTCGTCGCCTGTACGATGAATAGTTCAGTACAGTCAACGACGTTTTCCACGAATTCGGGTGTGAAGCAAACGACGCCACAGATGCGGCCGTCAGACCGAATGTTTTACTGGTATGAGGAAGCGCGAGAACTCCATTCCATGGCCACGCACAGAGAACAAGAGGCAGAGTTGGTGTCAAAGAAACAGCCTGGGCAAACGACGGATGAGTTCGTGAAGCAGATGCGATTATTCGCTCATCGCCTGCAGGAGGCAGCCGAATATGCCGATGCTCAGGCGCAAGAGGCGAAACAAGAAATTTCCCGAGATATGATCAAACACTCATCTTCGGTGCGGTGAGCACTCGCCGAAGATTCGCGTCAAAACATCAGACAACCGTAAAACAGCT
Organism: uncultured Nitrospira sp.; assembly: GCA_964587955.1. GTDB lineage: Bacteria > Nitrospirota > Nitrospiria > Nitrospirales > Nitrospiraceae > Nitrospira_D. The sequence goes on along the minus strand of CAZPNQ010000011.1, from coordinate 15,021 downwards.
CGTGTGCTCAGACAGCGGAAAACGGACTGTAAACAATTGATGGCCGTTGGATGCGAACATCTAGCCAGAATAGACGTCGCGTTCTGGAATAGAACGCCTTGGCTAGACCTCATGTCCCCACGATACTCGCGTTCGTTGAGGAATAATGTCTCAGAGTAAGCCACGCGTGTTAATCTTGGGCGGAGGATTCGGCGGGATGTATGCCGCGTTGGAATTCGAACGTGCACTGGCGCACGGAGCTGCCGTAGACGTCACCCTCGTCAACCACGATAACTTTTTCCTCTTCACCCCGATGCTGCATGAGGTCGCTGCAAGCGATCTCGATATCACCAATATCGTCAGCCCGATCCGCAAGCTCCTGCGCCGGGTGACGTTCTTTCATGGTGAGATCGAAGCGATCGATCTCGTGCAGAAACGAGTCGGTCTGTCACATGGGCACGAGCAACATTGTCACTCACTCCCATACGATCACCTGGTGCTGGCCCTCGGATCAACTACGAATTTCTTCGATATCCCCGGGTTGGCCACCCGCGCGTTGACCATGAAATCCCTGAGTGACGCGATTGTCCTGCGCAACCATCTCATTGCGAATCTGGAGGAAGCCGACTTTGAGTGTGGCGCGTCTCTCCGTACACCATTACTGAATTTCGTCGTGGCCGGAGGCGGCTTCGCAGGAGTCGAAACCATAGCGGCCATGAATGATTTTCTGCGAGAGGCGGTGCGGTTCTTTCCGCATCTTCGAGACGACATGCTGCGGATTATTCTGGTCAGTTCTGGAAAGATCATTTTACCGGAACTCGGGGAGAAGCTCGGCACGTACGCGCAGCGAAAACTCACGGAGCAGCAGGTGGAAATCCATTCAGACTGTAAAGTCGTCGCGGTCACGGACCACGACGTCACGCTCAGCGATGGGACAACGGTGCCGACTAATACGTTGGTCTGGACCGCGGGGATCAGCCCGCACGCGCTCTTGGACACATTGCCCTGTCCCAAAGCGAAAGGTCGGGTGCTTGTCAACGAATATCTGGAAGTACCAGGGTGGCCTGGACTTTGGGCCTTGGGCGACTGTGCGCTCGTGCCGGATCCCAAGACTGGAAAATCTCACCCTCCCACCGCGCAGCACGCGCTGCGTGAAGGGCGAGTGGCGGCAAGGAATATCCTCGCCACTGTGCGAGGTGCCCACATGAGACCGTTCCTCTACTCCACGATCGGGCTCTTGGCTCCCATCGGGAAACGAACGGGTGTCGCGAACATTCTTGGCGTAAACTTTTCCGGCTTCATTGCCTGGTGGCTATGGCGGACGATTTATTTACTGAAACTTCCTCGCTTTGAAAAGAAAGTGCTCGTCGCGTTGGATTGGACTCTGGATGTGCTGTTTTCGAAGGATCTGGTTCACTTTCGGACAACTCGGCCACGCACACCGCCCCCTCCAGTGGACGAATTGAGGAAGCCAGTCTAACCGATACATGTGTCGTGACAGAACAGGCGTTCCAAGCGTCGGACGATGACAGACGATCAAGGAGAGCACGAGACGTTGTTCGGTGGTCGTGGCAACATATCAGATGAACAGCGTAGACATCGAGTTAAGCGAACTCTGTAGACCGTTCGGAGCGGCATGACCAACGGATGCAACTTCCTCACGACAAAAATTCGTTACACAAGAATCATGTCAAGAATTGGTCGCATCTGATGCGTCGGCCTCGGAGGGATGCCCATTTTTGCCGAGACCGTATCGATCGAGGAGTCGATACAGCGTGCGCCTACTGATGCCGAGTAAACGCGCCGTTCTCTCTTTATTTCCATGAGCAGACTCTAGCATTTTAATGACTTGTTCCCGCTGAAGCGCTCTCAGCGTGCCGGAAGATATATCACTATAATCGGAACTCCCTCCGTTGTTCTGAATCACTTCGGGTGGAAGATTGTCAATTGAGAGAATAGCAGGCGACGCGAGCGCGACAGCCCGTTGGACGACGCGTTCCAATTCACGCACGTTCCCTGGCCAGGAATAGTCAGTCAGCCCTCGCATCGCGGCCGATGAAAAAGACGTGATGGGAACTTCCTTTTGGTCGCCGTACCGTGCAAGGACAAACTCAGCAAGTAAGGGAATGTCTTCAGGGCGTTCTCGAAGTGGTGGCAAGAAAATCGTGATCGTATTCAAGTGATAGAACAAATCCTCACGGAACCGGCCGGTCGTTACCAATTCAGCGAGATTCTGACGAGACGTCGCAATAATTCGCAAATCGACTCGTGCTGATTCAGGACTTCCATTCCCTCGAATAGCCCCTTCCTGGAGAACGCGTAAAAGCTTGGCCTGTCCTTCTAAAGAGAGAGAGCCGATTTCATCTAAAAACAAAGCAACCAAAAGAATTCTTGCAAATCATGATCCTGAACGATCATCGCTTCTCGCTGATATTCCATCGGGCGAATCATAAGAAAAGAGCGCTATCGCACACATCGCACCCATTCCATGCGCACGCTTTATAAAAAGGAGAATTATCGCTCACGTCTTGTTGCGCCGACTGCTTTCTTTTGTAACGAATTGTCACAATTTCGTGCTCGGGCGTGCCAGGCAGACACCTTGCTATGTATCCTCCTCATGAACCGTAGCACCTTGGGAACCTTGCTGGTTCGGAAACCACAAATAGAGGCCGGAAGACCGAAAGTCCCTGAGAAGTATTAGGAGCTTCGAATATGAACAATCTCGTCCAGATTGCCTTAAGAAAACCCTATACGTTCGTGGTCTTGGCTATCCTTATTCTGGTGTTCGGGGCGATGGCGGTGGTTGAGGCACCGACCGATGTCTTCCCAAATATCCAGATGCCCGTCAGCTCCGTCGTCTGGCTCTATGACGGTTTGATGCCGCAAGAGACTGAGGGGCGAGTCACACGCGTCTTCGAACAACTATTGACTCAGACGGTCGAAGGCATCAAGACCATCGTGAGCACATCTTACTTCGGTCACTCCATCGTCAATATTTTTCTTCAAGACGGAGTCGATCTCGCCGGCAGCGAGGCCGATATCGTGGGCATATCGCAGACTGCCGTGAAAGCGCTGCCGCCGGATGTCGCCGCACCTATGGTGATGAGGCTATTCCCTTCCCAAGTGCCTGTCGCCGTATTGCAAGTCGAATCCGAGGTGCAGACACCGGCGGAACTCTACAATCTCTGCGTCATGCGAATTCGTCCCATGCTCGTCACGATACCCGGCGCGATCCTGCCCCACCCCTATGGCGGTCAGGACATGCAGGTCATGATCAATGTCGATCAGCAAAAATTGTTGGCCCGCCACCTCACCACGGAGGACGTGCATCAAGCTATCGAGAAACAGAATCTCGTGCTGCCTGGCGGGGACATGAAGATCAAGGAGACCGACTGGCTTGTCCTGACGAACGCATCCCCGTTGAAGATTGAAGAATTTGACGACATCCCCATCAAACGTGACGGCAATGCCTTCATTCACCTGCGCGACGTCGCCACGGTACGCCTTGCCGGCCGGGTACAAACCAACAGCGTGCTGGTCGACGGCAAACAGGCCGTCATCGTCGTCGTCATGAAGAGCAGCGAGGCGTCGACCTTGGACATCGTGGATGGGATCAGAAAAATGCTCCCACGTATCCAGGAGGTCGTGCCGGCGGATGTGAAAGTGAGTCTCCTCAGCGACTCCTCAGTCTTCGTCAGGGATGCCATCGCAGACGTAGTGCACGAAATGATCATCGCTGCCGCGCTGGTCGGCTTCATCGTACTCTTGATGCTCGGGTCCTGGCGTCCGACGGTGATCGTCCTTACCTCGATCCCACTCTCCATTCTCAGCTCCCTCATCGGTCTCCATTTACTCGAGCAATCGATCAATCTTATGACCTTGGGCGGATTGGCGTTGGCCGTCGGCATTCTCGTCGACAACGCCGCGGTCATGATCGAGAATATCGACACCCATCTTGCCATGGGTAAGCCGTTAGAGACGTCCATCATCGACGCTGCCAATCAGATCATTCTTCCAACGTTCGTGGCCACGCTCGCCATCACGATTGTGTGGGTTCCGCTGTTCCACTTAAGCGGCATCGCCGGTTGGGTGTTCCCGGCGATGGCCGAGGCCGTCGTCTTCGCGATGCTGGCGTCCTTTATCTTGACCTACACCCTCGTCCCGACGATGGCGAAGTATATTTTGAAGGCGCATCACGCGACCGAGTCGGGGGGCGGAGTCTTTGCTCGTTTACAGGGGGGATTCCAGAGTTCCTTCGATCGATTTCGAGATCGCTATACCGCACAGCTTGAGCGCGTGGTCGCGCATCGGGTGGGATTCGTCATGATCTCTCTGGTGTTCGCGCTGGGATCGCTCGTGCTGTTTTACTTCAACGGCCAAGAGTTTTTCCCTCAGATCAAGGGAGGAATGTTGCAGATGCACATGAGGGCGCCGCTCGGGTTGCGGATCGAGGCCGCAGGGCGTCAGGCTTCCCTCGTCTCAAACGACATCAGGGAAATGCTGCCCGGTAATGTCGACGCGATTGTCAGTAACTGCGGTCTTCCCGTTGGAGCGCATAACCTCGCCTTCATTCCAACGCCGACGATCGGCACGCAGGATTGCGACCTCACGATCGCGCTCAAGGATGAACAGTCACCGGTGTGGGAGTATCGGAGCATTCTCCGAAAACACCTGACGGAACGCTATCCAGGAACGGAATTCACATTTCAGCCCGCCGATCTGACCGATAAAATTCTCAATTTTGGTTCGCTCGCGCCCATCGACCTGCAGATCAACGGGCCGGACCTCTATGCCAATTACGCATTCGCGCAAAAATTGGCGGGCAAATTCCGTCAGATCCCCGGCGCCGCGGACGTGTACATCTACCAGACGATGTTTCAGCCGACGATCCTGGTCGAAGGCAACCGGAGATTCGCGCTCGGTATGAATCTAAATCAGAGGGATTTTGGCTTCAATATGCTCCTGGCCACTGCCGGCAGCCAACAGATCGATCAGAAATATTGGCTCGATCGTTCGACGCAACAGTCGTATCGCCTGAATGTCTATACCCCTCAGCCACAGCTGACGAGCGTCAAAGACCTCATGACGATCCCGGTTGCTCCGGAGATACGCGACCATGAGGATGGCTCGGAAGACTCGGTGCAATTGCTCGGCAACATGACCAATCTCTCCTTGGTCGGAACCCCGGGTGTGGTCACGCACCGGAATCTCCTGCCGATGATTGACCTCTTGGTGTCGGCGGAGGGACGCGACCTCGGTGGCGTGTTGGCGGATGTCCGAAAAATAGCGGCAAGCATGAAAGGTGAGCTGCCGCGGGGTTCGGAAGTGGAAATCCATGGCCAATCCGAAGTCATGCACGACGCCTTTGTCGAACTCGGTGGTGGTCTCCTTGTCGCCATTGTGTTGGTCTACCTCTTGATCGTCGTCAATTTTCAATCCTGGCTCGATCCCTTCATTATCATTACGGGTCTGGTGGGTGCGTTTGCGGGCATCGCGTGGTCACTCTTCATGACCCATACGAATATTTCCGTACCGGCTCTGACCGGCGCCATCATGACGATGGGCACGGCCACCGCCAATTCCATCCTGCTCGTCGCCTATGCGCGCGAGCGGCTCGCTGTCCACGGTGACGCGCTGCGAGCCGCGATCGAGGCGGGCAAGGGTCGCATTCGTCCGGTGCTCATGACCGCTGCGGCTATGATCATCGGCATGCTTCCGATGGCAATGGCCAATTCCCAAAATGCGCCGCTTGGTCGCGCCGTCATGGGTGGATTGGCTGTTGCAACCCTGTTCACGTTGTTTTTCGTTCCCTGTGTGTACGCCATCATCTATCACCGGCCAACTGTTCTCTCAAAGGAGGGTGCCTGATATGAAGAACTTGGGTAAGAAAACTTCTCTGATCCTCGTCGTGATCGTGGGACTTTTGTTTCTCGGTTATCGGTTCAGCATGAACGAGCGCGAGGCGGTCGCCTTGCAGGCGGACTCTATGGAACGCGCGATAACTCCGGTCACCATTACGCGTGCCAAGCTGTCAGATCCGACTGACACCATTACGCTACCCGGTAATATTGTCGGCTGGAACGAGGCGCCCATCTATGCACGTGTCACCGGCTATGTAAAGGAGTGGCACAAAGACTATGGCCACGCCGTGAAAAAAGGCGAGGTCCTCGCCGAAATTACCACGCCTGATCTCGATGCCGAATACCGACAGGCCATTGCGGATCTGCAATCTGAACGTGCCAAGAATGCGCTGGCCGACCTGACCGCCAAACGCTATGTGGCGATGCGACAAAATCAAGCGCTCTCAGAACAAGCGATTTCGGTGCAGGTTGCCGAGGCGAAGGCCCAGGCGGCGAAAGTCGCGGCAGCGGAGCAAAAGGTCAAGAACATGGAAGCCTTCATCGGCTTCAAACAGATCACGGCCCCATTCGATGGAATCGTCGTCCAGCGCAATATCAGTGTCGGCGATTTGGTCGGTAAAGAGGGCAATCTCAGCACGCCCAATGCGAAAAACAACCTCTTTACCGTGGCCGTGGTGGATAAGTTGCGACTCTTTGTGAGCGTGCCGGAGTCCTTCGGAGCCTTTCTCAACCCCGGCCTGACAGTCGATGTGACCGTACCGCAATTCCCCAATCGCCATTTCACGTTTGAGTTTCTGACCGTGTCGAAGGGGTTTGATGTGAATACACGGACCGCCGTGGCAGTCTTTACCATTGATAATAAGGACCACATACTGTGGCCAGGCTCTTACGCCACCGTTCGTCTGACCGCTCCTGTGGATCTTGGGGCGATGACGATTCCGACGAGCGCGATGGTGTTCCAGGAACATGGCACGCAGGTGGCCGTGGTGGGGGAGGACGATCGGCTTCGCTTTAAGCCGATTACTGTGGCCAAGATTCTCGACAACATCATTGAAGTGACACAAGGCATTTCCGAGAGCGACCGCATTGTGAACAATCCGAGTGCGGCACTGCTCGAAGGAGATCAAGTGCGCATCGTCAAATCCGCTCCAGGCTATAACATTGTAACTCGTGAAGCTCCCGCTCCGGAGGCTAGTGCGCAGAAGCCACAATCGACGAAACCGTTATGACATCCGGGCATCCAGAGTGACTAGAGATAGGAGCGACTGTTTATACATGACAAAAGAAACTAGGCACACCAAACTTATGGGGCTGTGGCGAAGCGGGGTGGTAGTGGTGGTGGGGCTGACCCTGACGGCGTGCAGCGAATGGTTTCCGCGGGCGGATCTGGCGCCGACGTATGAGCCGCCGCAGTACGTGGTGCCGGCGTCGTGGCATGGGGCGAGCCCCTTCGTGGAGGCGACCCCGTCGGATGACGCCCTGCGCCCCGATTGGTGGCAACTGTACGGCGATCCGGTGCTGAACCAACTGGTGGAGCAAGCCATCGCGGCCAATCCGGATCTCCAGGCCGCCGCCGAGCGGTTTGTCCAAGCGCGCGATATGATGATGAAGGCCCGGGCGCAGTATCTGCCGCAGGTGGGCATCGGGTTTGGAGGCTCCCACAATCGACAGTCGGATCACCGCCTCTTTCGGCCGGAATTCAGTCACACCCAAGAAGCCACGATGGACCTGCGGGGGCTGGCCTCGTGGGAGCCCGATTTCTGGTCGGCCCTCCGCAATGCCACACGCGTGGAAACGTACACCGCCCAGGAACGCGCCGCCGACTGGGGGCTCGCACGCCTCAGCCTGCAAGCCGAGGTGGCCTCGGATTATTTCATCCTCCGGGGCTTCGATGCGCAAACCGCCACGTATCGCCAATCCATTGAGCTCTACAAACAATCGCTCGGGCTGGTCAAGGCCCAGTTCGTCGGGAAACTGGCCTCCGCGCTGGATGTCGCCCGCGTCGAATCCTTGCTGTTCAGCACGGAGACCAAATTGGCGCAGATTCAAGGCCAACGCCAACTGACGGAACAGGCCCTCGCCATCCTGGTCAATCGGGCGCCGGGGAGTTTCACGATTGAGCCCGTCACGGACCTCCGGGTCGCCAGCTTTACGATTCCACGGGTCATTCCTGCCACCTTGCTGGAGCGCCGACCGGACATCGCCGCAAGTGAGCGACGCATGGCGCAGGCCAACCGCACCATCGGGATCGCCCGCGCCGCGTTTTTCCCCAACGTGGCGTTCCGGGCGGGGGGAGGATTCGAAGACGGGTTTGATTTGATCAAACTGGCCAATAGTTTTTGGGCGTATGGCTCGGAGGTGTCGCTGCCGGTCTTCCAAGGGGGGTATCGGCGGGCGCAATTACAACAGGCGTGGTCGGCGTATCGCGAGACGGAAGATCGCTATCGGGCGACCGTGCTCAATGCGCTCCGCGAGGTCGAGAACCACTTGACCCTGACGGATCGGCTGACGCTCGCGGCGAATCGGCAAGATGCCGCCGTGGAGGCGACGTTCAAAACGCAAACCCTGACCACCGATCTGTATCGGGGCGGGCTGGCCTCCAGCCTGGAACTCATTTTTGCGCAGGTCAATACCCTGGAGGCCCGCATCGATTCCATCGTCATCAAGGCGGACTTGCTCAAATCCTCCGTCGAGCTCATGCGGGCCCTGGGGGGTGGCTGGGACCGAAAGCAATTGCCCTCGGACGACCAGATCCAGCCGTTCGGGACGTTTCAATATGTCAATCTGGACAAACCGGCTCCGGCGGGCGGGATCGATGTCCACGCCGACAATAACCGGTTATACAATGATCTGACCAAGCGCCCGTGACCGTGCGGGGCCGGCGGGTATCGGGCGCGGAGCAGAGCAGGAGGGGACGCACATGAAAACACTCATCATTGTGGCGCGGGACTCGATGCTCAGTGACTTGGAGGAACTGTTACAGCGTAATGGGGTCAAAGCCTACACCATCATGAGCAACGTCATGGGGAACGGGGTCAGTGGGCGCGTGTTTGGAACGTTCCTCAATCCGGACACCAATGCGATCATTTTTGCGGTCTTGGCCCCCGACCAGGCCGACCAAGCGGTCAGTGCCCTGCAAACCCTGCATGCGACCCGCAAAGCGTCGTCCCGGGATACCCCCATCCCCCTCAAGGTCTTTTCCTTCCCCTGTGAAGAACATGTCTAAGGTAAACTTGACGGTAGCACCCATCTTCATGGCTGTTTCGTGACTTGCAATTCCTCTGAACTACAGAGTGCATCGAGGACATCTGAGCCGACGTAGTGAGATAATCGGTGGTGTTTGAAGACGGATCCGGTCGAGAACAAATGGAGCGGTAAGTCGCTGGTTGGTAACGGATTTGAGCGCGGGGTTGTCTTCTCCTCCTTCTTAGCAAAGCGAATTTCAGTTACGGTTTGGCGCCTTTCTTTCCGAAGTATTCCTGTCGACTGACCGCCACATCGGCGACGAGCATGAAGCCGGAATGTCGCTCGAAGAGGGGACGGAGACCCGCGAGAATCGGTTCGACTTTTTCTTCCGGCACGATCGTCATGATAATTTCAAGGCTCTCCTGTTCGCTGAACATGAAATGCGCCTCACGAACGCCATGGTGTCCTTTGCCTGAAATATTTCCGATAATCGTGTAGCCGGTGGCTTTCACTCGATCCAGCAGATCGGTGACAAACGCGCGATGTTCCCCTGCGATGATCACGCGAATTTCCTTCATCGGATGCAAGGTCAAGTTCATAGGGTGCCCTCCTTTCGGCCCGTTTTAATCTCGAATGGATGCCGTTTCTAAGGTATGACGATCGGGTGCCATGTCCCGTCGGGGCGATAGCGATACCACTCCCGATCTTCAGGATCGAGCGCAACCAGATGGACCCATTCGTTGTGATAAAAATGCTGTAAGACATCGTGCCGTGCAATCAATTTCTCGATTCGCGCGCGGGGCGTTTCAATGATCGTCAGCAGCCGCATCGGTTCATGGTAGGCGCCTTCGCCGCTCATGACGGTTTGTCTGGCCAATCCAAGGCGGAGGTCGCTCCAGGGGCCGGACATGATGCCGAGCCGGCCGACTACATTATGATAGATCTTGCTTCCACTGCCATAGACCTCGTTGTCGACGGCCGAGAAATAATGTTCCATGTTGATCCACTGCGCCACGACCTGCGGGGCCGTGAGCAGCACTTCGAGCAGTCGGTTGCTCGGATCTTCCCGGTAATCGTATGAGTGCAGGAAGACACGTCCCCCCAGGTCCAAGCCTTTCGTCAGTTCCCGCCGTCCGATCAGGAAGGAGGTATTGTTTGAGAGACCCCATTCCGGTCTGACTTGACTCCAGTCGATGCTTCGCCGACGGACATGCGCCTCGGCTGCCGTCTCCGGAATGACTTGCTGGATATCGGGAAAGCGCGTACAGCGTTCTTGACTGGTCAGTGCGGAAGCCTCTCTGAGATCCTCTTGGAATCGGGCGATGTCTGCGCGGTGGGTCGGCGGGGCATCTTCGAGGTCGAAAAGCGCAATGGCATCGGTCGTCGTATCCATTTGGCCGGCAAGAAAATGCGTGTCGGATGGAATCTCGATTTTCAGTTTGGCGATTCGCTCGCGGACCTTGGGATTGTTCGCCATCATCGCGAGAGCACGGGCGTTGGGCTTGCCCTCATTGCCGCCGCAGGCTCCGCAATCGAGCGCGGATTCGTAGGGGTTATTATCCGACGTGCTCCCGTGGGCGCAGAAAAGAACGAGCCGCGCGAAGTTCTTGGTCAGTCCCATCATGCGGAGTGCGGTGTCGACCGTCAGGACCTGCTCTTCCAAGGTGAAACCGGTTCTGGTGAGTCGTTCCTTGTGTCGTGACGCGGATCGCGCCGTGAGATCGTATTGTCGGCGCAGGATTTCGACAAACGCCTTGATCGTCTCCGGCGTTAGCCCGGCCCGCTCGACTTCTGCGGCAGCAATCGGCTGTTCCGGATCTCCTTCCCCTGCCAGTGCACGCTGGCGCAAGCCTTCGATGAGCGCGGGGGAGATACGGAAGCTGCGGAGCCCAAGTTGTTCGTACAAGGCCTCCCTGATCAAGGCCTGTTGTTCCGCTTCGAGCATCTCGGCAGTTTCACGCGGTGCCAGTTTATCGATCGTCAACGTCGTGGCCAGAGAGGGGACGAATAGACGTCGTAACCATGCGGTCCAGCGTTGATAGAGGGAGGGGACCAAGGTCTTGCCGAAAATGGGTAGGCCGTAAAACCAGCCAAGCGATTCCACCATGACATAGGGGGTCACGACGTTTTCCTTCAGATCGTGGAGGAGCGTATGACCGGCATGCACCCACTTGGCCCGCGCCGCGTGCTGCGAGACCTGGTGATCGAGATAGCTGCGCGGAATCTCCCGCACCTCGTTCTTCGCCCGCATGATCACCGGGAACTGTTCCGTATCGTGCTCCTTGCCCCAGGCCCGATACCGGATGAAGGCGGCAAAAAAGCCGGCGAAGCCATAGGTCTCATGCGGGCCGACAGATTCGAGATGGCGGCGGAACGGTTCGGAGCGCACGTCGATGCAGTAGACGGACTGTGAATAGGGGCGCGGCGTCTCAGACGAAGGGACAGGCTCGGTCCGCGCGCGTAAGCGTCCCAACAGCTGTTCCTGATAACCGACCTCCAGGGCTTTGAGCCACACCGGCCCATGGTCCGATTCGGGAAAGGCTTCCATCCAGTCGACCACCAGCTTGAGGTCCATGGGGGGGCTTTCAACAAGTACGGGTGCATCAATGCTCAACGAATGAGCCAGGGCGAGAAGCCGCCGCGCGGCTCCACGACGAACGGCCGCTTGCAGCCGTGGAATGACTTCGTCACGGTATCGGGTGAGAATATTATTCCAGGTTTGTCCCTTCCGATGCGAAAGCCGGTCGACTTCCTCGGCATAGAGGGCGGGCAACCGCCCGGCCACCCGCTGGCGTCGAAGATAATATTCTTCGGGATAGTCCCGCATGTAGGAGACCACGGCCTCGTATCGCCCGTCGATGTCGAGATGATCTTTGCAAGCCTGTTGAACCAGTTCACGGGCGTACCACAGGCGAATCGCCAGAAACTTCACCAGACCAGCAGGGTACGCCTGCTGCCAGGGATAGTCCCGTTCTTCTCCACGCCACTTGATGAAGCCGGCCCAGCCGGGCAGTGCGGTCAATTGTAACGATAAGTAATCTTGTAGAAGTTCAGAGGGAATCCCCAGCCCATCCAGGCTTTCAAGGAGCGCATCCTCGGGATATTCCGGCAACTGGGCGATCTTCTTGCCACTGTCTTTGATCCCACAGGGGGACCATTCGTGGGAGGCCATGGCTTTCCAGGCTTCATACAGACCCTTTTCACGCCCAGGCATGGTCCAGGTGGCATGACCTTCGTCCAGGAAGGCTCCGCACCACTTGATCATTTGTTCGTTGATCTGCTGGACGATCTGTGTGCCAAGCGTCTCGTCGCACCAGTGCGAGAGCGTGAGCCATCGGCACAGAGCAGCGTGGTTTTCATCCACGACTTTTCTGATTCGATCATCCAGCGAAAAAGGTACGAATACCAGTTCCAGCTTTCGAGCGAGGGTATCGATCAGCGGCCTATCGGGATCTTCCAGTTGATCGTCAAGCGGCTCCATGGCCGGAGCGCAAAGCCCCTCAGTCAGACAGGCCCGCAAGACCGAGCCGTGTGTGACCGTGTGCGATCCGATGCTCACGTGCTTATCGATGATTCGAGGTTTGAGCGCGTCATCGAGATGAGTCGATCGAATTCGACCGGTCTTGAGATACTCACGATACAAATGGCTGGGGAGATAGCCGTGACCTCCCAGGAACTGCTTCCCGCGCTTGACTGCTTCCTCGAACGGCAGATATTCGATACTATGCAATGGATTGTGGTGGACAAAGGTCCGCATCGGCCAGTACTGCGCAATGACTTCCCCCGCAAGGCGGACGATCCCGCGCAATTCCATTCGTCGGGATTCCATGTCCGGGACGTGCTCTAGCGAGTCCATGAGAGAGGTCGCTCCATCACGGCGGTCTTATTCGGTGTCCGATCCGATGTGTACAAGCTGGTCGGAGCCAAGCCAAGCGCCAGCAGGGCCAGCACGACGATCAACAACGATGTAAATTCGGGGTGCCGGAGATCGGCATAGCGTAAATCCGGCCGGCGAATGCCGAAGAGCAGCTGTTGCACCATCTGCATGATGTACCATGAGGCGGCAAGCCAGGCCGTGAGCGCGATGAACAGGCCGATCGTTGAAGCGGGTGGCGTCGTGAGCATCAATCCCATGAACCCCGCGAACACCCCAAATGGCGGGATTCCCATCGCTGCAAGGCCCAACAGGGAAACCAGGACCGCGTATTTCGGCATCGCCGCTGCCAAGCCGCTGATGGATTGCGGGTCCACATCGTCGCCGTATCTCGTGCGGATCACCTGCCAGGCTACCAACAGTCCTCCGGTGGCGAGACCGACTGCTCCGGCCAGCACAGCCGCGCGCGGTGTCGCCGTGTGGGCTCCGGCCACAAACCACCAAAGGATTGAAAAGAACGAAACGCTGCTGTAGCCGACCAAGAGACGAACGCGCGACTGGGCCAATGCTTTGATCGCGCCGTATAGCGAACTCACCAGGGCCAGGAAGCTGACGACCCCAACGAATTCACTCGGCATCGTCGGCATGGCGGTCGCCAGCCCGTGGAGGCCGAGTACGGGTAACAACAATACAATGAACGGCGGCAAACTGCCCGGCAGCCTGGTCAGCGCCGTGAGATACCCGTCATGAAAAGGCATGAGCGGCAACAGAACGGCACAGGTCGCCAAGGATGCCACCGATGAGATGGGCGGTTCAGCAGCGAGAGAAAGTCCCGCTCCGGCGATACCGACACCGAAGGAGCCGATGCCCCACCATGAAATGGGCCATAGCGTGGTGTGATGACGATACAGAAGGACCATGATGATCAGCATGAGCGAGATCTGGCACAGCAGACCGAACGAATTTCCGGCGGTGAGCACGCCCATTCCCAAACCGAGAAAGATTAAGGTCATGACCCAGGAGAGCCGATGGTTCTCGTGAATAGGCTGGCCCAAGGTGGATACCACAGCTGCGATCGGCAATAAATAGAGCGGTAAGAGACCATGGGGCGAAGTCGGAAACCAGCCGGCGACTCCGGCGATCACCGCAAGGCTGATGATAGAGCAGGCGATCGCAGACATCTTCACGCGGTAGGGATCGGACCACACGGCCAGACAGGCGAGTGCACCAGCGAACGGAATCCCGATAGACAGCCATGGGATGAACACGCCCATCATCGGGACCACCCGCGTTCGAGCTTGTCGATCCGATGAACCAGTTGCGTGGTCATCGAGCCGATCCACTGATAGAGCTCGTCGGCATAGATTCGATTCAGAAATATCGTATAGAGTCGAATCCGTACGCCTTCGATCCAGCCCGGCATCCACACCGTCCGTCCGTGAGCACGCATGTACAAGTAAGTCCAGCCTGAGATCGTCATGAGCGCGGCCATCATGACAATGAGATCGAAGAGCCAGTCTGGGAGATCGGCGGCCCTAAAATAGGACGCCACCTCTTCCGGATTGGGGTAGAGGAATGCGGTGAACGACTCGACGGCGAACAGATAGACGAACACGATGAAGAGGAGCGTCAGCAGCATGATGCTCGACACTTTCCACGAAGCCACGGCACGAAGCCGTGTGAGCGTCAAAATCGCTTGGGACGAGGTGATCCAGATGAAAAAGAGGATGATGACGGTTCCCTGAGATTCCAGCAATGGAATCCGCAAGACTCCGTGTGTGACCAGTAAGATAAGCAGCGGAATGAACAGTGTGGTCACAAATCCGGTCGACCACGTCAAGCGCGAGAATCCCACTTCGCCATCCTCGTGCCCACTATGCGGGAAATGCGGCTCCTGTCTCGCCTTATGGATGACGTTTCCACAATTGAGAAAGACCGTGGCCTTGAAGAGTCCATGAGCGATCAAGTGGAACACGGCCAGCGAGAAGGCTCCCAAGCCGCATTCCATGATCATGTAGCCCATCTGACCGATGGTCGAGAAGCCGAGCGTCTTCTTGATGTCGTTCTGCGCCAGCATCATGGTGGCGCCCAGGATCGCTGTGAGTGTCCCTATCACAAAGG